>JAJZAG010000190.1 GCA_021799555.1 Deltaproteobacteria bacterium
CGTAGAGCGGCTGTCCGAGAAGCTGCATCGTTCCATAAAGCGGGCGATAGTTTCGGATTTCACCGCCGGCCGCGCGGGCGCAGGAGATCACGTACTCATAGGGCGATTTGAATTTCGCGCGATAATAGCGTCGGTCCCAGAATTCCGGTGCCGCGAACATCACCGCCAGCACTTCACGGATATCGCCGTCGGTCGCTAGGTAGCGCGCGGTCATCGGAGCCGTGAGCGAAACGGGAGGATTGTCGCAGACAAAATATCGTGCGAGTTCGAAGCTCAGATGGCTCGCTGTCGAAGGATGACGCGCGAGGATGTCGAGTGCGGCCTCGCCCTCGGAGATTCCGGCACCCTTTATGGTCTGGCCGAGAAAGACTTTGGATGAGAAATCGTGCCGCTCGGAGTCGAAGTAGAACAGACTCGGCGATGGCGGCGGCATGCGATTCGGATTGCGGCGAGCAAAGGGGTGATCGAAGCGTGCGAATTGGCCGCGGAGTGCTTCGCGCATCATGATATTCGGATTTTCGCGCGCAATACCCCATCCGGTCAGAACATGCGCAAGCGCGATAACGTCGGCCTGTGTGTATCCTCCGTTAACACCGAGCGTATGCAGCTCCATGACTTCACGCGCGTAGTTTTCATTAATCCCCTGAAATTTGCCTTTCGCGCGCGGGCTGCCGGGATCGGTGTTCATCCAATTGTCGAGATAAAAGAGCATCGCGGGATGCTTCGCGGTGGCGCCGAGTAGCGCGCGAAACTTGCCCATCGTGTGCGGACGGATCGCGATCTCCTCAAAGGATCCGGTCCAGATGTTATCGAGACCCTTGCCGCGGAAGACGTTGAAATGGTTGAACCAGAACGCGGTTAGCACCTCCTGTAGCTGGCGGGGACCTTCGATCGCGCGAGCAACTCGCGCCTCGATCGCTTCGAGCATCACGACACGCTGGCGGATGCGCGCGTCCTTGAGGTCGCTCTTGAGTAGGTCGCCGCCGGCGCCTTTGTCCCGGCGGCGCACCTGCATCACTGGCAACTGGAACTCGCGAAAGAGTTCGAGCGGCGACATTCGCAGCGTGCGGTAGCTCGCAATTTTGCGCCGCAGGCTGTCGGGAATCGGGACTTCGGATTCAGGATGAAGTTGATCGTGGATGTATCGCTCGGCGCCGATCTGGCGAATGCGATCGACGTCGCCGGGGCGCGGACCGAACGCGAGGCGGTTCAAAACGTGAAGCGGACGTTGCTGTTCGCTGATACTGCCTGGGCCGTTCACAAGGGACCTCGTTACAGAGATACGAACCAGCCGCGCGCCGGATTCATCGGAAGCGAAACTCCCGTGTATTACTTGAGTTTCCGGCCGGCGGCGCGCTTTTTGGCCAACGTTTCAGCGCCGCCCTCGGCGACCCATCGGGTTTGCCGCGCAATTCCGTTGATGATTTCTACTTCGCGCGCGGTCAGGCCGCTGCGGCCAAAGATAGCCCGAATCGCGAGCATGATGTGTTCCGGATTGTGCTCGGGCAGAAACCCGATCGCGAGCAGCGCATCAGCCATTCGCTCGAGCGCGGAATCAACCTGCGCAGCCTCGGCAAATTCAAGCGGCGCACGACGTGCGGATGCGCCGGCGGCGTCGGCAAGCATCACTTCGTACACGACGACCATTACGGCCTGCGCTAAGTTCAGCGACGGATAGTCTGGAGCGGTGGGAATTGTGATGAGCCGGTTGCAGAGCTTGAGTTCGCGATTGGTGAGTCCGCGATCCTCGGGGCCGAAAATAATCGCGATCCGGTTATTCGGCGCCAGTGCGGCGAGATCGCCAATGGCCTCGCGCAGCGGCTCGGTGCGCGCGCGATAAAGGCCGGAGCGGCAGGTGGTTCCGACGGTAATCGTGCGATCGGCGATCGCCGCGCCAAGGTCGGGAAAAACCGCCGCGCGGGTCAGCAGATCGCGCGCATGCACCGCCATCGCGCTCGCCGCACGGCTATTAATCGACACTTCGGGCGCCACGATCCGCAAATCGGTCAGGCCCATGTTCTTGAGAGCGCGCGCGACCGAGCCCACGTTGCCCGCTTGTTGCGGCTTGAAGAGGACGATTGCGGTGCGATCGGAAAGCGGCATCAGGCGATCGTTATAGCATCAGCGCCGGTTGCTGTTGATCGCTCCGCGCAGTGGCGATGGAGTTCGGACGCCACATGCGGATAATGTCTGTCCGATACGCTCCGTGACAGAGGAACCGCGTATGAAATGGCCTTCGGGATTCGAACCTGACAAGTCCTCGGTTTATGCGCGCAACGAGATCGTAATCGCAGCGCCGCCGGAACGGATTTGGCGATGGCTGATCCGCGTGGTCCGATGGCCCGAGTGGTACAGCAACAGCTCGAACATCGAGTTATTGGGTAACGATTCGCCTGACCTTGCATTTGGGCGCGAATTCAAGTGGAAGACCTTTGGGGCATCGATCACCAGCCGCGTGATCGTCTTCGATCCGCCGCGAGAGATTGCCTGGGACGCGCACGGAATCCTGACCGCCGTGCATGGATGGACGATCGAACCGGCGGGAGCCGTCTGCCGCCTGGTAACGGAGGAGACGCAGAACGGGATCGTGCCGAAGCTTGCGTGGTGGTACCTGCGCCCCATGCTCGAGCGGGGACATCAGAACTGGGTCGAGAGCCTAAAGCGGATGGCCGAAGGCGGAGAGCCGGCATAGTCAGGACGGACTGCTGAGCGTCACTTCGAAGCCGCCGGAGTTGTCTTTAACGATGCCGATGGCGCCAAGCAACTGGGCGATCGCGATCATCGGGATGAACATCCAGTACTTTCCACGCACGAGCGCCATTATACGCGCGCGTTCATCGGGGTCGGTAATGAAGCGCGCGGCGCCCTCGAACTTTTCGCCGCCGATCTCGAGCCGTGCGAGCGGCGTTTGTCTCAGGTTGCGCACCCATTGACGATTCACGTTCGCGGTCGGCAGGAAGATCTTGTCTCCAGCGGCGATAAACCAGATCGTCACCCGGTAAGGCTTGCCCGACTTTCGGCCAACGTGCGTGAGCGTCAGCGTCTGCCGCTGCGCTACCCGCTGCAACGCATCACTCCGGCTGGTGTCCATCGACAACCCTCCCGGGACCGGGCTTTGCGGCTCTATTGGGCCAGCCGCACCCAATCCTCACGCAGGATACCCATCGGCACTACGTCAACAAACTTTCCGCGCACGAAGCTGTTTTGGCGGAACAATCCTTGCCGCTCGAAGCCGCACTTTTCGTAGCATTTGATCGCGCGCTGGTTAGTTGCCAGCGTCGTCAGCCAAACACTGTTGAGATTCAGCTTCTCGAACGCAATACGGAGCAGGATTTTCACGGTGTCGGTGCCGTAGCCGCGTCCCCAATAGCTCTTGTCGCCGATCGTGATGAACAAGTCGGCCTTTCGGCTCACCCAGTTGATTTCACGCAAGCCGCAGTCGCCGATTAGCTCGCCTGAAAGCGCTTCGATTGCGAACGCCTTGACTGGAGAATCCGGAGCCAATGATTCGTCGATCATTCGCTCCTGAAAGGTGCGCGTCATCGGTATCGCGACGGGGCCCAAATACTCGGTGACCTCGTTGTCGGAGAACCAGCGCAAAAGCACGTCGGCGTCAGATTTTTCGTAGCCGCGCAATCTGACCAGGTCGCCCTGCATCGATAATCTCGGGCGCCGCGCGCCCATCTATTCGGTGACGGTTTCCATCACGCGGCCGCTCTGTGTGTCGATAAGCTGCACTTCGACGGGACCGGTGACTTTGTAGTCTTTTTTCGCGGTGTCGATTCCCGACTTGAGGTCGGTCAAAAATTTCTGCTTCATGAACGGCGGCATCTGGTCCATCGGAAAATTATCCATCAGGACCTTGGCCCGCGTTTTAGACGACCACTGAACCGATCCAACCTTCGGACCCGCGACCGGAAGCTCCCGCACCATCTGCTCGAGGTCGCCTTGAAAAGTTTTGGCAGGTGATGTGACGGTCTGCGCAGCCTCCGGGCTCGAGACCTGCGCGCCCGGAGGCGCGGCGGTCAGGCCGCCGCCCGAGATTTTCGCGACGAGCTCTTTCACCTGGCTCTTCGCGTTATCATCGGGGGCGAGTTGGTACGCTTTCTGGAGCGCCACTTGCGCGTCGGCCGGCTTGTTCTCCTGCGCAAACGCTACGCCCATGTTGTAGTAGGCTTGGAACATATCAGGCTTGAATTTGAGCGCGCGTTGATACTGTACCAGTGCCTGGTCGGGATTGCCTGTGTAGAGATACATTGTGCCGAGATCGGTGCGGACCTCGGGATCGTCAGGCTTTTTCTTCAGATAATGCTCGTAGGTGGCGATTGCTTCGTCATATTTGTTGGTGTCGTAATCGATATCGCCGATTCCGCGCAGCGCCTGTAAATTATTGGGATCGAGACCGAGAACGTGGCCGTACGCCTCGGTAGCCTTCGCATAATAGGTGTCGTCGAACATCGCCGCCCGCATCGCTACATTGCCAAGCTGATTCCATGCGGTGATGTCCTTGGGCTTTGCCTTGGCTTCTTTTTCGATCTTATCGATAAAGCTGCGTGCTTCCGTCGGAAGCTGGACTCGCGGATGCCCCGCCGGGAGCTGATTGGGTGCGTTATTGCCTGCGGTGCCACTCATCGAATTGTTTGCGTTCCCGTTGGGGAGCGAATTCTGGACGCTCGTTGCCGGAGCGGACGCAACTTGCTGCTGCACGACGGCGGGAGTCCGCAACATGATCCACGCGGCCGCGCCGAGGCCGACAACCGTAATCGCGGCAAATACCACTACAAAAGCTGTAGTAATAGGTGATGATTCCTTGGAATTAGGCACTGCCGCCGATTTGGCAGTCTCGTCTGGCCCGGCAGCGGAGGCTGCGGCGCCGAGCGCGCGGCCGCACTCGACGCAGAACTTCGCGCCAGCCATCAACGGAGCGCCGCAATGCGGGCAAAATCTCATCGTCAGATTCCTAGCGTAGGCAATCCGGTCTCCGCAATACGGTCGGCTGGGCTTTTTGCAATGCACCATCATGCGGTATAGTTCGCGCGGATTCCAGTTAAGGAGATACGCCCATGTATTTGTACGACGCTTTCGGTCCTAATCCGCGTGCGATGCGGATGTTCCTTGCAGAAAAGGGCATCAAGATTGAAACGCGCAATATCGATCTGATGAAGGCGGAAAACCGTCGCCCTCCCTATACCGACCGCAATCCGGGCGGCCAGCTTCCGGCGCTCGAACTCGACAACGGCGCATGTATTGGCGAAACCGTCGCGATTTGGGAATATCTTGAAGAAAAGCACCCCGCCCACCCGCTGATCGGCACCACCGCCGAGGAACGCGCCGAGGCGCGGATGTGGCAGCGGCGCGTTGAGCTCAAGATCACCGAGCATCTTTACAACGGATTCCGATTTTCTGAAGGCGCCGCGCTATTCAAGGATCGGATGCGGATTCTGCCCGAGGCTGCGCCCGGATTGAAGCACACGGTGCAGGACGGCCTCAAATGGCTCGACGGGCAGCTTGCGGGGCGCGAGTATATCGCGGGCAATCGCTTCACGATCGCTGATATCATTCTCTACTGTGCACTCGATTTCGGCGCCGGCGTCGGCCAGAAGATGGATCCATCGCTCAAGAATTTGAACGCGTGGTTTGCGCGCGTCGATGCGCGTCCGAGCGCGAAGGCGAGCTTACATCCGGCGGCAGCGCAAACCGGCATGAAAGGATAACGCGTATCGATATTCGCGCGTGTGCGCCGGAAATAGAAATGCCACCAACCATCGAAGAAATATCCGACCAGCTGACTCGCCTCGTGCGCGCGAAGACCGCGGATGCGAATGCGTTGGTCCGCGAGATCTCGCCGCTGCCGGGACACGCTGGTTTCGGCTACAGCTTCGTTCTCGATCGCGCAACCGCCGGCGGACCGTCAGGCAAGTTGGTGCTGCGTGTTGCGCCGGAAGGGGTCCGGATCTCGGGGCCGGCCGACGTTGTTCGCCAGGCGAAGATTATGCAATCGCTGGCCGACACAGAGGTGCCGGTGCCACCGATAATCTGGTACGGCGACGAACCTGTGTTTTTCGGACGGCCGTACTTCGTCGATGGGTTCCTTGAGGGATTCAGGCTCGCCGACAATCCCCCCATCTCGCGCGAAGAGGCGCGGCGCCTGGCACGCAAGGCGATCGAGAAGCTTGCCGCTCTACACCGCGTCGATTGGCGTTCGCGCCGCGACGCTTGGGGTGATCCAACCCTGCTCGCTGACGAGATGAAGCGGCTCGACCATTTGCTCGACCGGCCGACGCTCGATCCTGCCGTAGTCGCGCGTGGACCCGAGCTGCGCGCACTTCTCTACGCGTCGCTGCCGGATAATCCGCGGGTGGGATGCGTTCACGGCGATTTCCAGTGGTCGAATATAATGTTCAACGCAGGCGAAGTCGCCGCGTTGATCGATTGGGAAATCGCGCTGTGCGGCCCGACTCTTCTCGACGTCGGATGGATATGCTTCTTCGCCGATCCGGCGAGTTTTCACGGTGCGAGCGAGGAGAATCGCTCGTCGCCGCTCAGCGCCGATGAGATCATCGCCACATACTCGGAGGTCGCGGGCTTTCCGGTCTCAGCGGATGAAGTCCGATGGTTCCGCGCGTTCGCGGGGTATCGGTTCGGCGTGATCACGTGCTTCAACCTGATGCTGCATCGGCGCGGCAAGCGCGACGATCCGCATTGGGAGGATATAGCGCTTTCGGCGCCCACGATGTTCTCGCACGGGATCGAGTTGCTCGAACACGCGGGATGACTAATTGACAGCCCGGGTCGCGCGACTCCACGGTACGTGAGTCGCGAGCCGTTTGCTTGGGGTACAAGTGCTTTGCTACGGCATTAGTGTCGCCTCCGTAATTGGGGTTCACGCGGAGTAAGAGCTATGAACGGCGCTGGAAAGACGCGAGTCGAAACTGCCGCTTCGGATCACAGTCCTCCCGACGAAGACCATCCCGCGATCAACGCGATCTTGGGTGCCAATCCTTTCGTCGGTCTCGATTTCGCGCAGGTAGCCGGGACTATGGCGCGATTTTTTGGACATCTCACCTCCCATCCGGGTCCGGTCGCCACGCGCAGCGCGCAACTCGGCCTCGAAATGGCGCAGATCGCAGCCGGTATGTCGGAAATAGAGCCGCGTGCCGGCGACAAGCGTTTCGGCGATCCCGCGTGGCGCGAACATCCGATATACCGGCGCCTGATGCAGTCGTATTTGGCGTGGTGCTCAGCGATGCACGACCTGGTCGGCGACGACGATTTTGGCGACTGGAAAGACGCCGAACAGATGCGATTCGTCGTGACGTTGATGACTGATGCGCTTGCGCCGACCAACACGCTTGTGGGAAATCCCGCCGCGCTCAAGCGCGTCTTCGATACGGCGGGGATGAGTCTCGCCCGAGGGTTCAAGAATTTTCTGAATGACGTA
>JAJZAG010000191.1 GCA_021799555.1 Deltaproteobacteria bacterium
CCGATTCTCGGCCTCGCGATGCTGCCCGAGGCGTGGAGCGCGGCGATCGTGCCGGACGCCGCCGCGCCGTGGCTGATGCTTGCGCTCGCGACGCCGGTCGTGGTGTGGGCGGGCGCGGTGTTTTTCGAGCGCGGATGGGCGTCGCTTAAGTCCATGAACCTGAACATGTTTACGCTGATCGCCAGCGGCGTCGGCGTCGCATACGGGTACAGCGTTGTCGCGACGATAGTGCCGGGAATTTTTCCGCCCGCGATGCGCGATACGCATGGCGTGGTCCCAACTTATTTCGAAGCCGCCGCTGCGATCACCGTGCTCGTGCTGCTTGGGCAAGTCCTCGAGTTGCGCGCGCGCAGTGCCACCGGCCACGCGATCCGCGCGCTGCTCGACCTCGCCCCGCGCACCGCGCGCCGAATCGCCGCCGACGGCGCCGAATTGGACGTGCCGCTCGAAGCCGTGGCCGTGGGCGACAGATTGCGCGTGCGGCCGGGCGAGAAGATTCCGGTCGACGGGATCCTCCTCGAAGGCTCGAGCGCGGTCGACGAATCGATGATCACCGGCGAGCCGATCGCCGTGGAAAAGAAACCGGGCGATCGCGTGATCGGCGCCACCGTCAACGCGACCGGCGGCTTCGTGATGCGCGCCGAGCGCGTCGGCGCGGAAACTCTGCTCGCGCAAATCGTCCAAATGGTGGCGGCGGCGCAGCGCAGCCGCGCCCCGATCCAGCGCCTTGCCGACCGCGTCTCCGCGATGTTCGTTCCCACGGTTGTCGCGGTGGCGATCGTGACGTTCATAGTCTGGCTCGCCGCCGGATTCGGCCTCGGCCATGCGCTCGTCAACGCCGTCGCCGTGCTGATTATCGCGTGTCCGTGCGCGCTCGGATTGGCGACCCCGATGGCGATCATGGTCGGCACCGGACGCGGCGCACATGAAGGCGTCCTCGTGCGCAACGCCGAAGCGCTCGAAATTCTCGAAAAGGTCGATACCCTGCTGATCGACAAGACCGGCACGCTAACCGAGGGCCGTCCGCGCCTTGCGAGTCTGAGCGCATCCGGCGCCGTCGATGAGAACGAACTCCTGCGCCTCGCCGCAAGCCTCGAACGCGCCAGCGAGCATCCTCTCGCCGCCGCGATTGTCGCCGGCGCGTCCGAACGCGGACTCGCGCTTGGCGAAGTCGCAAGCTTTCGCGCGATCGCCGGAAAGGGCGTCACCGGAGTCGTCGCCGGACGCGGTGTCGCGCTCGGCAACGCCGCCCTGTTCGCGGAGCTGGGAATCGATCCGGCCGCCCTCGAAGCGCGCGCTGACGAGCTTCGCCGCGACGGGCAAACCGTGATGCTGGCCGCGATTGATTCGCGTCCCGCCGGCGCACTCGGCGTCGCCGATCCCCTCAAGCCGACCGCCGTCGAAGCGGTGCGCGCGCTGCATGGCGAGGGCCTGCGGATCGTGATGCTGACCGGAGATAACCGCGCGACGGCCGCCGCGGTGGCGGCCAAGGCAGGCCTCGACGATTTTCGCGCCGAAGTGCTGCCGGAAGGCAAAGCGGACGAAGTCAAGCGGCTGCAAGCCGAAGGGCGGATCGTCGCGATGGCGGGTGACGGTATCAACGACGCTCCGGCGCTCGCGCAAGCGCAGGTTGGAATCGCGATGGGCACGGGCACGGATGTGGCAATGGAGAGCGCGGGCGTAACGCTGGTGCGCGGCGATTTGCGCGGAATCGTCAAAGCGCGGCGCCTGTCGCGCGCGACGATGCGCAACATCCGCCAGAACCTGTTCTTCGCATTCATCTATAATGCGCTCGGCGTGCCGGTCGCGGCCGGAATCCTCTATCCGTTCTTCGGCCTGCTCCTCAGCCCGATCATCGCGAGCGCCGCGATGAGCTTGAGCTCGGTATCCGTAATCGGAAACGCCCTGCGCCTGCGCCGCGTCGCGCTCTGAGCGCGCGCGGACGTGCTTGCGATCCCGGCGCGCCGTCCTTTAACCTCATCAGGCTGGCCGCGCCCGAACCATCCCGCGCGGACCCGGCGATAAGGAGAGCTCGATGGCGGTGGCGCTTGACCCACAGATGAAACTCTTTCTCGAGGCCGCGAACGCCGACGGTCCGATGTTTCTGCGCTCGGAGACACCCGAGCAGGCGCGGGCCAAGATGATGGCGCTACTCGAGGCGCGTCCGACGACGCCGCCCGAAGTTTACAGCGCTCTCGATCGCACGATCGAAGGTCCTCACGGCAGCCTCCCGATCCGGATCTACACGCCCGCCGAGGCGCGCACGCCGATGGGTATCCTGATGTATTTTCACGGCGGCGGTTGGGTGTTGGGCAACCTCGAAACTCACGATATCGTATGCCGTAATCTGGCCAATGGCGCGGGATGCGTCGTCGTCTCGGTGGATTACAGGCTCGCCCCCGAGCACAAGTTTCCCGCCGCGCCCGAGGACTGCTACGCCGCGACCAAATGGGCCGCGGCGAACGCCGCCGCGCTCGACGGCGACCCGCGACTCCTCGCGGTCGGCGGCGACAGCGCGGGCGGCAACCTTGCCGCCGCCGTCACGCTGATGGCGCGCGATCGCGGCGGCCCCAAGCTGTGTTTCCAGTTGCTCTTCTATCCCGCCATATCGTCCGCCAACGATACTGCTTCGCAACGCGAGTTCGCCGCCGACGGCTTCGTGCTCTCGCGCGCCGACATGGAGTGGTTCTGGAACCATTATCTGGACGGCCCCGCCGACGCGAAAAATCCGCTCGCCTGTCCGATCATGGCCCCAAACCTGGCCGGCCTGCCCCCGGCGCTGGTCCTCACCGCGAGCCACGATCCCCTGCGCGACGAAGGCGAGGCTTATGCTCTGGCGATGCGCAAGGCCGGCGTGCCGGTCGCTCTCAAGCGCTATGATGGCGTCACCCACGGCTTCATCAGCTTTGCGGATCTGCTCGACCAGGGCAGGCAGGGTCTCGACCAGGCCGCCGCCGCGCTGCGTGCCGCATTCGCGCGCTAGGCGACGCTGGCACGCGCGATGCGCGCCGGTGTGCCGCGCGATATAGTCTCCGCCTATGAAGCGGCGCAGGGGGTTTCGCCGGGCCTCGATCGACGGCGCGTTGCGTCCCGACGGTGACGGTTCGCTCTTCACCGATCTTTATCATCAACTGCTGACGGCCTCATGGCCCGCGCTGCTCGGCTACATCATGGCCGCCTATGTCGCCGCCAACGCGATTTTCGCGATGGTTTACTGGATCGACGGCGGCGTCGCCGGCACGCAGCGGGGCTCGTTTGCCGACATGTTTTTTTTCAGCGTGCAGACGATGGCGACGATCGGCTACGGGCGGATGACGCCGACCTCGTTTCTCGCCAACGCGCTGATGTCCTTCGAGGCGCTGTTCGGATTGGTCGGGCTCGCGATGATGACCGGGCTCGTGTTCGCGAAGTTCTCGCTGCCGACCGCGCGCGTGCGCTTCAGCAATTGCGCGGTTGTCTCGCGCCGCGACGGCGCGCGCACCCTGATGTTCAGGATGGCGAATCTGCGCGCAAATCGGATCGTCGAGGCGCAGATTCACGTTGCGATGACCCGCGTCGAAACTACCGCCGAGGGCGAGACCGTGCGCAAGTGGTACGACCTCGCGATGTCGCGCGAGCGCAGCGCCCTGTTCGCGCTCAGTTGGACCGCGCAGCATCGCCTCGACCCCTCGAGTCCCCTGTTCGGTGCGACGCCCGAGTCGCTTGCGCGCGAGAACGCCGGTCTGACCGTATCGCTTACCGGACTCGACGAGACCTTCTCGCAGACCGTGCATGCGCGCCACTACTACACGGCCGATACTATTCTGTTCGGCAAGCGGCTTGCCGACATCATGAAGTTCGACGGAGCCGGCGGGGTCACTGTCGATTACTTGCGCTTCGACGACGTGGTTGACGCCCCCCTCGACTAGCCGCGGGCGCTCGTCTATTCCTTCCGGAATGCAATTCTGCGCAAAATCACCGCACCGGCCGCGCTTGGGGGACGGCATCGCCGAGGTATCGCATGGCTTACGCTAAAACTCGAAACTTCCTGATTGCGCTGGCGCGATGGTTCGACACCACGGCGGGCGGCGCCGCACCCTCCGACGGCCCCCAGGAAGTCGACTGGCTGCGATGCATCCCGTTCGCGGTGGTGCATCTGATGTGCCTTGGCGTTATCTGGGTCGGATGGAGTCCGGTCGCGGTTGGCGTGGCGATCGCGTTTTATGTGATTCGGATGTTCGCGATCACCGGCTTCTACCATCGCTACTTTTCGCATCGCAGCTTCCGCACTTCGCGCGCGGCCCAACTGGGATTCGCCCTGCTCGGCGCTTCCTGCGTCCAGCGCGGCGCGCTCTGGTGGGCGTCGCATCATAGGATGCATCATCAGCGCTCCGACGAACCCGGCGACGTGCACTCGCCGCGCCAGCAGGGATTCATCTGGAGCCACATGGGATGGATCACGTCGGAGGCGAATTTCGGGACCAATCTCCGCATCGTCCACGATCTCGCGGGCTTTCCGGAATTACGCTTCCTCGATCGCTTCGATGTGCTGATTCCGATCGCCAGCGGCTTTGGGATGTTCGGCCTTGGCGCGGCGCTCGAGGCTCGATGGCCGGGGCTCGGCACCAGCGGCGCGCAGATGCTGATTTGGGGATTTTTCATCTCCACGGTCGCGCTGCTGCACGGCACGTTCACGATCAACTCGCTCGCGCACGTGTTCGGGCGGCGCCGCTATGAGACCGGCGACGACAGCCGCAACAGTTTTGCGCTCGCGCTCTTGACGCTCGGCGAAGGCTGGCACAACAACCATCATCATTATCCCGCCGCGGCACGCCAGGGTTTTTTCTGGTGGGAGATCGACCTCACTTACTACGCGCTCAAACTGTTCGAAGCGGCCGGGATCATCTGGGACCTGCGTCCGGTTCCCGAGCATGTGCTCCACTCGCGGCGCATCGCAGCGCCTCATCAGAAACCCTCCCGCGCCGCCCGCGCCGCCCGCGCCGCCGCGCACCGCGCACAGCGCGCCCGCGCCCGTATCGCGGTGCGCCACGATACGGCCCAGAGCGGCTTTGCGCCGCTTGTCGAGCCGGCCAAGACGGCGGCCGGCGTGTCCGCCGCGCCGGTGCGCGCGGCGGACTCCCACGGCGCAAGCACTTGATGGCCACCTCCGATTCCATCGTCTCCGCGGGCGAACGCGCCGCGCGCGCCCGCCGTCCCGCGATTCTCAAAGGCTTCGCGCGCCGGATGGTTCTCGCCCGGCTGGCGGCGCTGCACGACGGCCGGCTCGTCGTCGAAGATGGCGCCGACCGAATCGCCTTTGGCGAAGATATCGAAGACGCCGAGTTGCGCGCGACGGTGCGCGTTCACGACCGCCGCTTTTACGCCGACCTCGCGCTCGGCGGCAGCGTCGGCGCGGCTGAATCTTACGTCGCGGGAGGCTGGAGCGCGGACGATCTCACCACCGTGATGCGCCTGATGGTCCGCAATCGCGACGTGATGGAAGCGATGGAGAGCGGGCTTGCCCGCGCGACCGGCCCCGTGCGCCGGCTACTGCACTACTTCAATCGTAACACGCGCGCGGGCAGCCGCCGTAATATCGCCGCGCACTACGACCTCGGCAACGACTTCTTCGAGCTCGTGCTCGATCGCAGCATGATGTACTCGTGTGCGATCTTCGAGCGCCCCGATGCGACCCTCGACGAGGCCGCCACGGCCAAGCTCGAGCGCATCTGCCGCAAACTCGAGCTCGGACCCGCCGACCATGTGATCGAGATCGGCACCGGATGGGGCGGCTTTGCGATTTATGCGGCGCGCAATTACGGATGCCGCGTCACGACGACCACAATCTCGCGGCGCCAGCATGATTTTGCCGCCGCGCGTATCGCCGGGGCCGGCCTGTCGGACCGGATAACCGTGCTGCTTGACGACTATCGCGACCTGTCCGGCCAATTCGACAAGGCCGTTTCGATCGAGATGATCGAGGCGGTCGGGCATCACTTTCTCGACGCCTACTTCCACAAGTGCGCCGAGTTGCTCAAGCCCGAGGGCATGATGCTCCTGCAGGCGATCACGATCGCCGATCAACATTACGAGAGCGCGCTGCGCTCGGTCGATTTCATCAAGGAATACATCTTCCCCGGCAGTTTCATTCCGTCGGTGGCGGCGATCGCCGAATCGATCGCGCGGGCGTGTGACCTGCGCATTTTCCACCTCGAAGACATCACGCCAAACTACTCCGAGACGCTCAAGCATTGGCGGCTCAACACGTTTGCGAATCTCGAGCGCGTGCGGGCCCTCGGCTATCCCGACGAATTCCTCCGGATGTGGGAATACTACCTGTGCTATTGCGAGGGCGGTTTCCGCGAACGCTACATCGGCGACGTTCAGATGCTGCTGACCAAACCGCGAAACCGCCGCGCCCCGATTCTGCCCGCCTTGGGCTAGGGAAGCTCCGCACGACCCGTCCGGGCGAAGTTCGAGAACCCGCGCGATCGGTCGCGTCGCCGGGCACGCTGTCTCGTCCCGGGTCTTCGCCGCTCGTTTTGCAATAAACAAGCCTCATTGAATTCAGTTCGATCGCTGGGTTCGCCTGCACCGCCTCATTCCCGCTCCGTTACCACCTGCCACGCATTAGATCGGACACCCTCCGGGCGCTTTCCGCTCGCCGCCGCCGGCGCGCCGCGGCGCGATCCGCTATCGGCGGCGATCCCGGTATCCCACGCAGCGCCGCCAATTCGCGCAATCGATCTCAACCGAGTGCGCTTCCAAAGACGCCGCGGAAAAACGCAAGACAGGAGGGACGCGCGGTAGCGTCCTAATTTGATTTTTCCTCTGGTCCGAAATTCGACAGAGTATAGCCCGCGACCGCTCCGAGCAGCGTACCGAGGGCTTGGTGATCGAGACTTCCCTGAATCGCGAGCAAGACGATCGCTGGCACAAGCGCACCTACCGCACTGAACTGAATTGCACGTACTCCGATGCCTGATCGATGCTTGATGAAACGGTCCCAGATAACTCCGCCTATCGCGAGCGCCATGATTCCAGCCATAATTATTTCGACCCAGTTGTCGGCTGTCATTTGCTCCCTCTTTCGTCATTATTGAGGAATGCCTAAGCGCTCAAGGACGGGCACACCCGACGTAAATCAGATGGCGTCCAATCTCATCGATGCCATATCAGGCGACCTGCCAGCGGAGCAACCGGACGGCGGCAAGAATCCCGCAGCGGTCGAGCTGGGGCGCAAAGGTGGCCTCAAGGGCGGTAAGGCGCGTTGGGAGGGGATCTCCAAGCGACAGCGAACCAAACCGGCCCGCAAAGCCGCGAAAGCGAGATGGTCGAAGAAACAGGCGCGTTAGGCGACTATCCAATCCGCCTCGTTTATTCCCGCGATTTTCAGGATGCGCTTCAAGAGGCCGATGCTAATATCGCCTTGATGAGGATTGGGCACCCGCAC
>JAJZAG010000192.1 GCA_021799555.1 Deltaproteobacteria bacterium
CCGATCGCAACAGTCCTGTCGAATTTCGGCCTCGAGCAGGCGCTCAGCCGCGCCGGCATAAACCTGGTGCGCACAGAGGTTGGCGACCCCGCCGTGGCGCGCGAGATGCGCTCGAATTCATACAACCTCGGCGGCGAACAATCGGGCCACATCATCTGCATGGATTACTCGACGACCGGTGACGGGTTGCTTACCGCGCTGCTGATCCTCACCCTCATGGTCGAGAGCGGAAAACCGCTCAGCGAGTTGCGCGCGATGCGCCGCGTGCCGCAGACCATGAAAAACATCACGGTGACCGCGCGTACTCCGATCGCCGCGATGCCCGGCGTGTGCCGCGCGATCGCGCTGGCCGAGGGCAGGCTCGGCGCTTCGGGCCGCCTGCTGGTCCGCTACTCGGGCACCGAGATGCTGGCGCGAGTGATGGTTGAAGGCGAAGACGCCGCGCTCATCGACGCGCTCGCGCAGGAAATCGGCGCCGCGATCCAGAAAGAAGTCGGTGCGGATTCGCCAGTTCATCCCCGCGGGTAGCCGAATTCCTCGAACATCTCGCGCCATCGTTCGATCACGATCGCGCGCCAATCGCCGCCCGTATCGGACGCGGTGCGCGGATGCTCCGTCATGTACGCGCGTACCTTCGGCGCGCTCGCCGACGGATCGCCGAGCGAGAGTAACTCGTAAAGACGCGCGATTGCGCCGCACGGATCCGTAATCAAATCTTCGTAGCGCACCGTCGCGCGCCGCTCGTCCGGCAGTCGCGCGAGATCGCCGCGCAGCTTTCGCTCCATCGCGAGGCGAATCTCGATGATCCTCTCAAGCAACCGGTCCTGCGCGAGTGGCGCAGTCAGCGCGTAGCGCTCCCACATGCTTTGCCAGAGCCTCAGCGTCGAGCCGAAAACCGCGCACGGCTCGCGCACCACGCGGATAAACGCCGCGCCCGGAAAAAGCGCGGCAAGCCGCCCGACGCGAAACGAGTTGGTCGGCGATTTCAGTATCAGCCGCCGGTCCGCGCCGTGCGCGAACGCCGTCGCTTTCAGGGTCCACGAGAGCGCCTGTTCCCATCGAAGTTGCTCGATGCGCTGGAACAGGTCCGGATCGCCGAGCGACTCGACCCGCTCGATCGCGCGCGGAAACAAGAAGGCCTCGTATGGCGACACGGCGCCGACGCAGAGCAGCGCAAATTCCTCTTCCTGCGGCGACGACGCGGCGACAATCATGTCGCCCGTGGGACGGACCGCCCGCCGGTCCGCGGATGTCTGATTGCGCGTCAGCAGAAAGTGACTTGGATTGAAGCATTCGTAGGTGGTGGGCGCCGCGAATTTTTCGTCGAGCGCGAGGAGTTCGTGCAGCAGCGTTGTCCCGCTGCGCCAGTGCCCGACGATAAAGATCGGCGCCCGGAGCGCGACCGCGTCCACCGCGCGCTGATAGATTCGCGTTTGCAATTTCCCGAGCGCCGATTGTATCCGTGCCGCGATGAAGAAGCGCAGCGCGACCCCGCGCCCGATCGGCTCGCGATTGCGCTTGCGGATACCGTCCCACGCTGCCGCGTTGAGGTTGAACACGGGCCGCGACCATGCGCTCGCTCTCGTCATTTGCTTGCCAGCCGGGCGCTGCCGGCCAGTGCGGCGCCGTAATGGCGCTGGATATCCTGCAGCAGCCGCATCGCGACCTCAGGATGCCCGGCGGCGTAATGAGTCTCGCCGGGGTCATGAACGATGTCGAACAGCTTGATGTGTCCCGAGGGGAAATACCACACGAGATGATACGGGCCCGAATCAGCCGCGATCGCGCCGATTTGCGGACGGCCGCGCGGATTGGACTCCGCAAGATACATCGAATACGCCGCATCGCGCGCCGCGCCGGGCTGCGCGCCGGCGCCGATCAGCGGATGCCCATCCATCGCCGCCGGCGCCGCGACTCCGAGCAGACTTAGCGCGGTGGGCGCGATATCGGTCAAATCTCCGTCCCCGGTTTCAATCTGGCCCGCGCTCTGGCCGGGCAGCGAAATCAGCAGCGGGACATGGGTTTCCGCGTAGTGCAGATCCGGCGACATGTGCGACCACCATCCGCCGGTGAAATTCTCGCCGTGATCGGCGGTCACAATGAGAAGCGTGTTCGCGCCGCGATTTTCCGCCGCCATCCAATCGAGGAACCGCCCCATCGCGGCGTCGCAGTCCGCGATACTCGCGTCGTAGCGGCGTCTGAGCACGTTCACCTCGCGCTGGCGCGCCGCCGGATACTGCGGGGTTGGCGCCCGCCAGTAAAAATCCGCCTGCGTGGTGAATTCCGCTCCCGGTTGAAACCTGCGCTGATATTTCGCGCCTGTTACGTAGGGAGCGTGCGGCGGGTAGATATGAATCCACAGAAAGTAGGGAGCGCGCGCGCCGCGGATGAAGTTTTCGGCCGATGCGAAGACTGCGCGCGGCGCGACCCATTGCTCCGTGCTGAACGGCGCGAAAAAGCATCCCGCCCCTCCGAACAGCTCGTCAACCATCAGGTGGTTGACGGCGTTGAACAGGATGCTGTGGCGGATTTGCATCAGAAAAGTTCCCGGATAAAACCACGGCGACATCGGCGGCCACAGCAGGACCGAAAACGAATCCGCGATCCGCAAGGTCAGCGGATGCGCGGCCGGATTGGTCACGATTGCCGCGGTCGTGTAGCCGTGCGCCTTGAGTATCCACGCCAGATTGACCTTTCGCAGGCGCTCGGGAACGTGACCGTTCAGCTGGAAAACGCGATTACTCAGCGGATACTGTCCGGTCAACATCGACGCCGCCGCCGGCGTCGTGAAATCGGCCGTCGAGTAGAAGTTGACGAAATTGTAACTGCGCCGCGCGAGCCGCTCGAACTCAGGCGTCGTGGCAAGCGGGTAGCCATACAGCGACATGTCCTGCGCGCTCAGCGCGTCGAAGCTGATCAACACCAGGTTGGGGCTTTCCCGCCGCGCAACCGCCCCGCGCGCCGCCGGTTCCGGCGCGTCGAAGCGACGCCATCCGAAGCCGCCCGTGAGCGCCAGAACCACCAGCACTGGAAATACGGCCAGCACAGCCTGCGCTTGAGAATTGAGCAGCTCGACCCGGGCGAAAACGCGCCGCCATCCGAGCGCCGTAATTGCCGCGATCGCCGCCGCGATTAGCGCCGATTGCACCGCCACGCTCGCGATTGCGCCGATCATCACGCCGAGCGAATTGAACAGCGCAAGTCCGCACACGATCGCAATCAGTACCGCGAGCATCCCCGCGCAAGCTTCCTCCGCCCGGGAGCCCGAGAGCCCGAGCGCGCGGCTCGCCGACATAGCGATCGCGATAACCGCCGCGAGAGCCGCTTCGAGCAGGATCAGCGCCAGAAGTTCGAGCGCCACTTCGGCCACCGCGCCTCTCATCCCGAGGTAAAATGCCATCGGCCGAACTTCCTGCATGATCACGATTGGCGCCAGAAACAGGACCGTCGGAACCGCCAGTCCGCGGAACATCCTCCACCACCGTCCACCCATCGGCGGTCAGCTCCTGGACCGAGGTTCCGCGCCGTCGGGTTCGGCTTTTTTCCATCGCTTGCGAATCGATCCGGCAAGCTTCCGGATTTCTCTGCGGCAGTAAAAGAGGAATGAGACGAAGAGCGAGGCGAGCGGCGCGAGAATCTGCCACAGGAACCCGCCCGCGTTGGGATCGATATAGGCGAAACATTCGCCGCGCCAGGTCAGGATCAGCACGGCGACGAGCACGCCAACAAAGCTCGCGAACGCGGCACGCGCGCTTCGCGCGTGCCGGAGACTTTCGGAGTTTGCGTTCATCGCGGCGCAGGTCTCGAGCCGGTTCACAAATGTCCCGCCGATCACTTTCGCTCGCCCGCGCCGCGCCGCGCCGCGCCGCGCTTGCGCGCCGCGCGCATCGGGCGCGAGCCGAGCGCTTTCAGGTACGCGCGCACCGCGTTTGCCAGGCCGACATAAATCGCGTCGGAAATCAGCGCGTGGCCGATCGAGGTTTCGTCGAGATACGGCACTGCTTTCACGTACCCAGGGATATTGTCGAGATTCAAGTCGTGCCCGGCATTGACTCCAAGGCCGGCCCGATGCGCCGCGCTGGCGGTCTCGCGATGGCGCCGCAGAATCGTCCGCGCTTCGGCGGTCCCGAAGGCGTGCGCATACGGACCCGTGAACAGCTCGACGCGATCCGCGCCAAGCTCGCGCGCGCGCAGCGCCGCGTCCGGCTCGGCCTCGATAAACAGGCTCGTGCGGATGCCGCATCCGGCGAGCCGCTCGATCGCGCCGCGTAGCCATTCGGCGCTCGAGGCTAGATTCCATCCCGCATTCGAGGTCAGCACTCCCGGCGGATCGGGCACCATCGTGCATTGCGTGGGCCGCACCCGCGTGACCAGGTCGAGAAATTCGGGGCCGGGGTAGCCTTCGATATTGAATTCGATCTCCGGAAACTCGGCCGCGAGCATTGCGGCCAACTCGAAAACGTCGCGCGCTGTGATATGACGCGCATCGGGCCGCGGATGCACGGTTATTCCGTGGCATCCGGCGCCGATCGCGACGCGCGCGGCATCGACCGGGCGTGGAAATTCGCCGCCGCGCGAGTTGCGGAGTACCGCGATCTTGTTGACGTTGACGCTCAGCTTGATCATCGGAGCCGCGATCATCTTCACTCGATTCCGCGCGCCGACGCAACTTGCCCACGGTCCGGCGGGCGGACGCCCGCGATGCGGCAAAGCGTGCGCTCTGCTAGGATCGCTCTTGCGCGTGCCGCCATGATCGTTCTTTCCGCCGACCAAAGCCGCGAGCTCGACCGGCTCAGCCAGAGTAAGTACGGCGTCGATTCTTACGCCCTGATGACCCGCGCGGGCGAGGCGGTCGCCCGGCGTCTGGTTGAACGCTTTCCCGCGGTGATTCATTCCGGAGTCCTGGCCGTATGCGGCAAAGGCAACAACGGCGGCGACGCGATGGTCGCCGCACGGCGGCTCGCGGAGGGTGGCGTTCCAGTCAGGGTGGCGCTTTTGGGTTGGGGCGCCGACTTGAAGGGTGACGCCGCGCGCGCCCACGACGATCTCCTCGGCGCAGGCGGCGTGATAGTCCAGGCGCCCGATCCTTCCGACCTCGAAGCGGCGTTCGGCCAATCGCCGGGTGCGATTGTCGACGGTATTTTCGGAATCGGCCTCAATGCTCCCGTGCGTGGAGTTGCGCGCGCCGCGATCGAGCGGATCAATGCGGCGGGCGTGCCGACCGTCGCGGTTGATATTGCGTCGGGCGTCGATTCCGACAGCGGGGCGATTATGGGAACGGCGGTGCGCGCCGCCTTGACGGTGACTTTCGGCTACGCGAAGTTCGGTCACGTTTCCTTTCCCGGAGCCGCGCTTTGCGGCGAACTTGCGATCGAAGAGATTGGCTTTGCGCCCGAGGCGATCGGCGACCTGGCGCCGCGCGGCCTCTTCTATCAGGCGGGCGACGCGCGGCCCATGCTGGTGCCGCGCGCGGTCAACGCGCACAAGGGCAACTTCGGCCATCCGATCATTATTGCGGGCAGCCGCGGCAAATCCGGCGCCGCGATCCTCGCCTCGCGCGCGGCGCTGCGCTCCGGCGCCGGTCTTGTTACCGCCGCAATTCCCGAACCGCTCCAGCCGATCGTCGCCGCGGCGCAAGCCGAACTGATGACCGAGCCGGTCGCCGAACGCGACGGCCATTTCGCCGGCGCCGCCGCGATTTCGACGCTCGCGCATCTGTTGGAGGGCAAGAGCGCGATCGTTTTTGGCCCCGGCGTCGGCCTTTCCGCCGACACTCGCGAACTGCTTGAATGGCTGTTGCGCAAAGGTGTGTCGCCCGTGCGCCCGATGCTGCTCGACGCTGACGCCCTCAACGCACTGGCCGAAATCGGCGCGGCGCGCGCCGCGGCCGCCGCGGGACCGCTCGTGATGACGCCGCATCCGGGCGAGATGGCGCGGCTGCTCGGTACGAGCGCGGCGGAAGTCAACGCGAACCGAATCGGCGCGGCGCGGCGGTTGGCGGAGCTAACCGGCGCAAGCGTGCTGCTCAAGGGCGCGCGCTCGATTGTCGCAAGTTCGAGCGGCGAGGTGATTGTCAACTCGAGCGGAAACCCCGGGATGGCGACGCCGGGGATGGGCGACGCGCTGTCGGGAATTGTCGGCGCGCTGATCGCGGCGGGGAACCCGCCCTTCGCCGCGTTGGCGTTAGGTGCGTTCATCCACGGCTACGCTGCGGACCGGGTCGCGCAACGAATGGGCGGGGTCGGCTATATCGCGGGCGATCTGATCGACGAGCTTCCAGCGGCGCGCGCCGCGCTTGCAGGATAATCCGCGCCGCGCGGACGCATCCGCCGCACCTCGACGGCGTTGGAGCCTGGTGCCGGCGCGAGCGTCGTCCGGCGCAGCAGGACCATCTTGCCGGTCCCGTCGAGCGAAGTCGGATTGCTCGTGATGACGATCGCGTACTTTTTCCGCATCGCCGTCGGCATGCTCCGGTATATCGCGGTCCAGCAAATCAGGTAGTTGGGGAAATCGGGATCGTGGGGGTGTATGATCGGAATATTCATGCCGCTGTAAAACGCGATATCGTAGTCGAGCGCGCCTAAGTAACCCACCCGTTCGTGCCCGATCGTGTTGATAATCTGGACGGCGAATCCACGCAGCGATAGCGTGTTCGCGATCGCCGGAATCACGACCAGGTTCGCGCCGAGCGTGATCGCTGCCGTCGCCGCCGCGGTGACGCCGATTAGACGCCCAAGCGAGCGCGGATCGCGCCACAGATAAAAGCCGAGCAGCTCGATTCCGATCGGAATCGCGAGCGAAAAGAACCACCGCTCGCGCACCGCCGTTTGCAGTGCCGGCACGAAGCCGGGCGCGCGAATTCCCCACGATGCCATTATTTCGCCCATCGGCTCCGGCGCAATCGAGAGCATCGCCACGCCCACGATCGTCAGCGCTCCGGTCAGGACCAGCGCACCGCCCGCCGTCCATCCGGCGACGTTCACGAAGCGCGCGCTGTCGCTGGGATAGCGCAGCGCTTCGCGCAGATAGATCGCAACTATCGCGGCGAGAGCGGGATAGAGCGCCAGCAGATACACCCCGCGCTTGCTCGTCGCCAGACTGTAAAAGACCACCACCGTGACGAACCAGGACAACAGATAGACGAATCGCGGCGTCATCGCGACCGGCCGGCGAATCGAGCCGATCGCGGCTACTCCGAGAAATATCGTCCACGGCATGAAGCCGGCCAGCAGCGCCATTTCGACGTAGAAAAACGGATGCGCGTGGCCCTGATGGAAGCTCGCGCCACCGACGAAGCGGACCAGGTTCTCGCCGATTAGCTGCTTGCGCACGAACCTCATTCCGCCGATATGAATCGCCGCCGCGTACCATCCCCCGCCGATAATCGCGACGATGATCGCCCCG
>JAJZAG010000193.1 GCA_021799555.1 Deltaproteobacteria bacterium
ATCGATCGCGAGCGCCTCGCGGAACATCGCTTCGGCGTTGCGCCGCGCGCCCTTGTTGGAAAGATCGCGCGCGGCGGCGGCGAGGCGCGCGGCTTCTTCGGGCCATCCGCCCGCCTCGATTTCAACTTCGATTCTGGCGCGGGAGACCTCCGCCTTGAGAATCCGGAGCCTGCCGCCAAGGTACGCGCGAACGCGCTCCAGGATCGCGTCGCCGGCGGTTTCCGGCGCTTCGAGGAACGCCAGCCCGAGCGCGTCGCCGATATGGTCTTCGCGGCGGAGCACGAGCCGCAGCACGCGGCGGCCCGCACGGCGCGGTGCGGCGGCGTCAGACTCGCTCATCGGGATCGAACAGCTTGCGGTACTCGTCGAGCGCGAACCGATCCGTCATCCCGGCGATATAGTCGGCGATCACGCGCGGGATCGGTTCACCGTCGCGTTCGGCGCGCGCGAGCACGTGCTCGGGCATCTGGCGCGGCTCGGCCATGTAGGTCTCGAACAGGCGTGCGAGCACCCTGCCCGCCTTCTCGGTCATCCGGCTGACGCGGTAATGGCGGTAAAGGCGATCGCGCATGATTTGTTTCATCTCGTCGACCCGCGGGAGCATCGCGGGCGAGAACGCGGCGAGCGCGGCGCCGGCGCGGCGGACGTCTTCGACGCTGCCGATCCGCGCGCGTTCGAGTTCGGCGGCGAGATTGGTCATCAGGTCGGTGGACATCGCGTCGATCATCCGGATCACCGTCTGATAGCGCATCACGCGCGGGTCGGCATCCGGGCTCGCGGCGCGCGCGGCGGCGGCGGACTCGGCGTAGAGCGCCGAGTTGTTCAACTGCTCGACCGTCAGCATCCCGGACTTGAGCCCGTCATCCACATCGTGGGCGAGATAGGCGATCTCGTCGGCGAGATCGACGATCTGCGCTTCGAGGCTCGGGTAGGTGGAGGGGTCGAACTCGATCGCGGCGGGGCGATCCTGGAAGTGGGAGTGCTTGATGATTCCCTCGCGCACTTCGAAGCTGAGATTGAGTCCGCGGAAGTTCGGATAGCGCACCTCGATCCAATCGACGGTGCGCAGGCTCTGCGCGTTGTGATCGAATCCGCCGTACGGTTCCATCAGCTCGTTGAGCCAGCGCTCGCCGGCGTGGCCGAAGGGAGTGTGGCCGAGATCGTGCGCGAGCGCGATCGCTTCGGCGAGTTCGCTGTTGAGTCCGAGCGCCTTGGCGACGGTGCGCGTGATCTGCGCGGCCTCGAGCGTGTGAGTCAATCGAGTGCGGTAGTAGTCGCCCTCGTGATTGACGAAGACCTGGGTCTTGTATTCGAGGCGGCGAAACGCGGCGGAATGAATCACGCGATCGCGATCGCGTTGGAAGACGGTGCGGATCGGATGCTCGGGTTCGGGGGAGCGGCGTCCGCGGCTCGCCCGCGATTGCATCGCGTAGGGCGCGAGCGTGCGCGCCTCGATCTCCTCCAGATCCTGTCTACTCCGCAGCATCGTAGCTCTTTAGGTGACGCATTGGATGCTATCATGAGCGCGACGCGCTTCTAAGCGCCGGCGCCTGATTCATCAACAACCCCATTATGCGCACACGGATGAAAACCTATAATCATCGAGGCAATCGCGAGGTGACGGCTGTGTGCGCCTACGAAATCCGAAAGTGTATTTTGCGGTGCGCGATAGCGCTCGCGGTTAGCGTCGCGCTCACGGCATGCGCGACAACAACCAATCGGCCGCCACCCGCACCGGTGGTGCAAATTCCCGGGCGAGCCCGTCCCAAGCCGCAGTACGGCGTCGCTTCGTGGTACGGTCCGGGGTTCAACGGCCACCGAACTTCGACCGGCGAGATTTACAACGAGAACGATCTGACGGCGGCGTCGATGGTGTATCCACTCGGAAGCCGAGTGATGGTGACCAACCTGGACACCGATCGGTCGGTCCAAGTGGTGATCAACGACCACGGCCCGCTGAAGAAGGGCCGCAAGATTGACCTCTCGCACAAGGCGGCGCAGATGATCGGGATGCTCGAAGAGGGAACCGCGCATGTGCGGATCGAGCTGGTCTCGGCGCCGGCGAATTCGCGCGCGGTAGGAACGCAGCCGCGGTTTTTCGTGCAGGTAGGTTCGTTCAATAGCTCGGATCGTGCGCACCAACTGCGCGATCAGTTGCGGCGGTATTATGATGACGTTCGAATCGAAGCAGTAGGCATCGGATCCAACCGCTACTACCGCGTTCGAATGGGCCCGTTCGAAACTCGCGCCGCGGCTGAAGCGCGCGCCAATCAAGCCGCGAAAATCGGCTATCCGCTGATCGTCAGTGATTGAGCTCAGAACGCGGCGAATGATCCCGCCTGAAATCCGGCCGCGTAAAGCCGCATACCGAGCGGCGATCGTGATCGGATTCGCGGTCGCACTTGCGGGATGCGCTTACGCGCTGGTCAACCGCGGCAAGATCGATCAGGCGAAGGCCGACCAGATCGAGGAAGGCATCCAGGCGCTGCGCCAACTGCGCTTTAAGCACTCGGTGCCGCTGATCGTTGAAACGCAGGACGAGGCGGAAGCGCAGATGAAGCGCGACCTCGAACGCGAGAATACCGACGAGGAACTCAGGGCCGAAGGCGCCGCCGGTGCGCTGATGGGACTCTACCCGGCCGGAATCGATCTCAAGCGCCAGGAACTCAAGCTGCTGCGCAGCCAGGTGGCGGGCTTCTATGATCCGCACGAGCACGAGATGGTTCTCGTCGAAGGCGCGGTGGAAATCGGATTTTTCGCGAGCGCGGCCGAGTTCCTCGTGCAGCGCGATCTGGTCGGCGAGATGCTGCTGGCGCACGAGCTGACGCACGCGCTACAGGATCAGAATTTCGATCTCGGCAACCGGCTTGAAGCGCTGAAGGACAACGACGATCGCGCGCTCGCATTGCAGTCCGTCGCCGAGGGCGACGCGACGATCGCCGGAATGGCGTACCTGACGGGATCGATGGACGACAGCACGCTCGACGCGATCACGGCGCAACTCGGCAAGCTTCCGGAAATCTTCGCGTCGGAATCGCCCGATACTCCCAAGGGTCTCGCCGAGCCGCTGCTGTTCGAATACTCCGACGGCGTCAAGTTCGTCGCCCGAGCGTACCGCAACGGCGGATGGAAGGCCGTCGATGCACTCTACGCGAGTCCGCCCGAGTCGAGTCATCAGATCCTGCATCCGGAAGATTACTTCGAGCATCCAGTCGCACCGCTGAAAATCCAACTCGGCGGCTATCAGTCGATTATGCAGCCGTGGAAGAAAGCCGATGAGAACACGCTCGGCGAGTTGTCGCTGCGCGTGATCCTCGAGCGCGATTTGAAGGCGCACCCGTACCAAGATCCTTCCCGCATCGCACTGGCGCGGAAATGGGCCGGAGATCGATTTGTAGTGCTGCAGGACCAGCGGATGATCTCAGTGATCGCGATTATCGCCTTCGCCGACAATGCGGCCGCATCCGGATTCGCAATCGCCTATACGACGCTGCTCGATCGCCTGCTCGGCTCGACCGCGCACGAAATTGATTATCGCGGGAACGCCGTGATGATCGTGATCGGCGAAGCCGCGCACTACATGGGCGTGCTGGAACCCGCCGTGTGGAGGGCGAGCACGATCGGCGGGCATTGCGCGGCCGACGCGGCGATAGCAGGTGTGCCGGACGGCACGTCGCCGAATCATCCATGAAGCCGCACGCGCGCCTTCTCGATCAGCGCCCGTTCGTTCGCGTAGCTGGCGCGCTCGGACGCGGCGGTGAGCGGCACCCATGCGACTTCATCGATTTCGGCGTCGTGATCGGCGGTGTTCCCGCCGGCGAATTCCATCAGGAAAAACCGTACGCGCTTACTGACACGGGTGATCGCGCCACGGCGCTTGTCGCGCCACGAGAAGACATAGGCCACGTCACCGAGCGGCGCGGCGCCAGCGACATCCAGACCGGTCTCTTCGCGAACCTCGCGCACGGCGGCGTCCACGGCGGTTTCGCCCTTTTCGACGTGACCTTTGGGGAGCGCCCAGGCCTTCGAACCGTGCGGACGAATCATCGCGATTTCGAAATCGCGCTCGCCGCGGCGCCACACGATCCCACCGGCCGAGAATTCGCGACGGACCGCGACGCGTCGCCGTGGTGCGGCGGTGTTGTGCCCGGTGCGGGATTTTGAACGGCGTGGCATCTTTTCTCTACTTATTGTTGCGCACCGGTTTTGACGAATCATTTCTATCCAACGTCGCCGAGACTGAACCCATGCGCGAGCATCCGGCGGATCGCGCGGCGCGCGCCTTGCGACGCCGGCGACTTAAGGCCGGGGTCGGTTCTGAGCCAGCTTTCCGCGAGCGCGCGAAAATTCTCAATCATGCGCGCATCGCGCACCAGCCCTACAAACTTAAGTGGCAGCGCGCCGGTCTGGCGAGCGCCGAGCAGATCGCCGGGACCGCGCATACGCAAATCCTCGCGCGCGACTTCGGCGCCGCTCGAGCACGCGATCATCACTCCGAGCCGATCGATCGCGCTGGTTTCGCAGCCGCGCGAGGCCACCAGGATGCAGCGCGAGGCCGCGCGTCCGCGCCCTACTCTGCCACGCAACTGATGCAATTGTGCAAGCCCGTAGCGCTCGGCGGCGATTATCACGATCAGCGACGCCTCTGCGACATCGATACCCACTTCAACCACAGTTGTCGCAACGAGCACCTGCACCGCGCCATCGCGGAACGCACGCATCGCGCTTTCCTTTTCAGTCGCACGCATCTTGCCGTGCAAGACCGCGATCTTGAATTCCCCAAGTGCGCCTTTGCGTAACCGCTCGGCCATCGCGGTGACCGAGCGGACTTCATCTTCACCTGTCTCGTCGGAATTTTCGATTTGGGGCACAACGAAATACGCACGATTACCGGCGCGCAACTCCTCGGCGGCCATCTCCTCGATTCGCCCAAGATCGTCCTCGCTGAAGATTGTGGTCGTTACCGGCGTGCGGCCCGGCGGAAGCTCGTCGAGGAACGAAATCTCGAGATTCGCAAACAGGCTCATCGCGAGGCTGCGCGGGATCGGCGTTGCCGTCATCATCAAAACGTTTGCTTCGGCGCCGAGCGCCTTGAGGCGCGCGCGATCGAAAACGCCGAAGCGGTGCTGCTCATCGATCACGCCGAGTCCGAGCCGCGGAATCCTGACTCGATCCTGAAGGAGCGCGTGGGTGCCGAACACTATCGAAAGCGCGCCCGACGCAAGCGTGCGCATTGTCGCAGCACGCGCCGCGCCGGTGACTCGGGCGGTCAGAAGCCCGGCCGGGATTCCCAGGTTTCCGCACAAGCGCTGGAAACTTGCGTGATGCTGTTCGGCGAGCAGCTCGGTTGGCGCCATGATCGCCGCCTGACAGCCACACTCGACGGCACGCAGCGCGGCCCAGAATGCGACGAGAGTCTTGCCGCCGCCGACGTCACCGAGCAGCATCCGGTTCATCTGGCGGGGCTGTTCGAGGTCGCGGCCGATTTCGGAAATCGCGCGCGATTGTGCGGCGGTCAGAACAAACGGCAGATCGGCGAGCCACCGCGAACTGACTTGCGCCGCGCCTGCGAGCGCGATTCCCGCGCGCGCCGCGGCACGCTCGCGCTCGAGGCACAGCGCGAGCTCGAAGCCGAACAGTTCGTCGCCTGCAAGCGTCTGATGCGCCTGCGATTCGCCGCGTTCAAGCGCGGCGCGATCCGCATCGGCGGGCGGCGCGTGCAGATAGCGCAGTGCCTCGCCGAGCTTGAGGTCGCGGTGAATCTCCTCGGGGATAGCGCCGACGATCTTGTCCGCCACCGCGTCGAGCGCCCTGAGAATCAGCGCGGCGAGCAAATTCTGTCCGATCGATGCCGGCAGTCGGTAAACAGGACGAATCGGCGGCGGCTCGCCCATTGATAGCGGACGCAGCTCGGGCTGAGTCAATTCGAGGCCGCCAGTAGCGGATTCGCTGACGCGGCCGTGCGCGAGAACTTTCTCTCCGGAAGGCAAGCGTCCGCGCATGTACGCCGGAAGATTGAACCAGACCAGGCGCAGCTTCGCGCCGCGCTCGCCGGTCAGAACAGCATGGGCCAATCGGCGCCAGCGGGCCGAACGCATCGGACGCTCGGTGACTATTCCCAACTCGCCGGCGACCGTCACGACGGCGCCCGGCGCAAGCTTTTCAATTGGAGTTACCGCGCTCCAGTCCTCGTAGCGAAACGGCAGATGGAAAATCAGGTCGCGCAGGGTCACAATTCCACGCTCCGCCATCGCGGCGGCGCGCTTGGGCCCCACGCCTTGGAGCTCGGCGACGGGAGTATCGGGTGAGAGTGCGCGGATGGCGGCGTCCCCGGGTTTCGCGGCGCTGTCGATCGAGTTGGCGCGCATCGGCTCTGCAAGCGCTCATGAGCGGCTATCTAACCGCGGTTGTAATCCTGCAGCGCGCGGACTTCGAAATTCTTGGATTTGAGCGCCGCGATTCCTTCCACCGCCGCTTGCGCCCCCGCCATCGTGGTGAAGTACGGCAGCCGCATCTCGAGCGCGGTGCGCCGGATCGAAAACGAATCGGCAGCGCCGTTCGCGTCGGGCGTGTTGATCACCATTGCGATCGCGCCCGCGCGCATTGCATCGACGATGTGCGGACTGCCATCGAGCACTTTGTTCACCGTTTCGCACTCATGGCCGAGCGCCTGGATATGACGGGCGGTGCCGCGGGTCGCGATCAGGCTGAGTCCCATCTCGATGAGACCGGTTGCGATCGGTCCGAGCTGCGGCTTGTCTTCGTTGCGCACACTGATAAAGACGCGGCCCGAGAGAGGAAGATCCGAAGACGCGGCGAGCTCGGCCTTCGCGAACGCCATCGCGAAGCTCGTATCGATTCCCATGACCTCGCCGGTTGATTTCATTTCCGGACCGAGAATCGTATCGACGCCGGGAAAGCGCACGAAGGGGAAGACCGATTCCTTTACCGCGACATGTTTCGGAATGCGCTCCGCGGTGAAGCCGAGCTCGGCCAGTTTTTTTCCCGCCATCACGAGCGCGGCGAGCTTGGCGAGCGGAACGCCAATGGTCTTACTGACGAACGGGATCGTACGCGAGGCGCGCGGATTGACCTCGAGGATGTAGATCTCGCCGTCGAAGATCGCGTACTGGACATTGATCAAACCGACGACGCCAAGTTCGCGCGCAAGCTTTCGCGTTTGCTCGGCTAATTCGCGCTGTGTCGCGATCGAAAGCGAGCGTGGCGGAAGCACGCAGGCGCTGTCGCCTGAATGGATGCCCGCGTGCTCGACGTGCTCCATGATTCCGCCGACCACGACGATTTCTCCGTCGGCGATCGCATCGACGTCAACTTCGATAGCGCCCTGAAGGTAACGATCGATGAGCAGCGGATGGCGTTCGGACGCCTCGAAGGCCTGCGCG
>JAJZAG010000194.1 GCA_021799555.1 Deltaproteobacteria bacterium
GCCGACCCCCATACGTGGAAGCTGCCGCATCTCGACGCATCGGGAGCCGTGGACGAACGCCGCTTGCCGAAAGCAATTCAGGCCGTTCTCTCGAACTATCGCGGTGTCAAAGTTGGCGGCATCCCGGAGCAGGCAATTCCCGACGTGCTGACCGAACTTGAACAGGCAGCTCAGCGCTTGAGCAGAATGCCCGGCCAAGGCGGTGCTGCCGCACCCGTGTACGTGCAATTAGCCGAAGCCTTAAGCCAGATTCGGCGGGCTGGTTGATCCACGTGCTAGCTCGCCGCACCCGCCCGTAAGGAAGCTCTGCGCAAGTCTTTCGATTTAGCGGATAGTAAACTGGTTGATCGGTGGACGGTGCGGAGGAGCGGCGATGAGTAAGCAGCGGACGTTTGCATCGATGGCGTGGGCGGATAAGGGCACAGTGACGCGGCGCGAGCGATTCCTGGCCGAGATGGACGCACTGATTCCATAGGCGCGGCTGCTCGGATTGAGCGAGCCGCACTATCCGAAAGCTGGTCAGGGCCGCCAGCCGCTGGGGCTGGAGAGGATGCTGCGGATTTACTTCCTGCAGCAGTGGTTCAACCTGTCGGACCCGCAGGCCGAGGACGCGATCTACGACAGCGAATCGATGCGCCGGTTCGCGCGGGTGGAGTTGGGCGACGACGTGGTGCCGGACGAGAGCACGATTCTGTGTTTTCGCCATCTGCTCGAGCAGCACGGGCTGACCGAAAGCATCTTCGATGCGATTGCGGGATTGCTCGAAGAGCGCCGGCTGTGGCTGCGCGCGGGAACCATCGCGGACGCGACCATCATCGCGGCGCCCAGTTCGACCAAGAACGCAAGCGCGACCCCGAGATGAAGCAGATCCGCAAGGGCGGAAGCTGGCACTTCGGGATGAAGCCGCACATCGGGACGGACCCGCGCGGCATCGTCCACAGCGTGACGCGGATGACGGAGGGCTGGTTCCTCGCGCGGGCAGGGAGGGATTAGGCGAGGACTTTTTTCGCGGAATATAACACCGGCGGTCAAATATGGGCGTTCATCTGTTACATTAACTGAAACGCGCAAAGCACTGTGCCCGTGTGGGTGCAGCGATCGATAGCCAGATTTGTTCATGGCTGAACTGTTCAGCCTTATGCGCGGTTTGCCGATGTGCAAAAATGAGGTGTGGAGACGGAGATCCACATGGCCGATGATCCTCCCCGGCACACGGGGCGAGATCTATCCGGGCGCCTTGACCGGATCTTTGTCCTGGCGTCGCGGCCACTAGGGCAGGCGCGGCGGCGATCGTTGGAAGACGATATTTTCCCCGATCGGACGGGAAGGGAAAGGATTGTCGCGGCCGTGGACGGTGCGGCGGGAATATCGCCCATTTCGAGGAACCGAATGATTCAATCGAAGCCGCCGATTTGCAGAGATTTGGTAGAATCCAGAAGGGCTTTCGATAATGGCGCGCCGCAAATTACGCCAGAACGAACCCATCGCGAGCGCTTCGATCCGCGCCGCGCGGAACTCAGGACGGCGAATCCGATCGCGGCGCGGGCACGGAGCGTCGCGGAGGGTGTTACATTGACTGTTTTACGGGCGTGGCGTAGCTTCGATATGCGCATCTGCGCGGGCTTTTCGCCTCGAGGTATCGCATGGTTTCCGGCGCGCGAAGCTTTGCGGATCGTCCAAAGCGCCGAGCCGCGCGGCCCGTTTCCAGAACCGAATACAGCTATGACAAGCTTCCTGAAAACGACCTTTTTGCTCGGTTTGATGACCGGTCTGCTGATGCTGATCGGCGGGATACTCGGCGGACGCGGCGGCGTGGCGATCGCCTTCGTGTTCGCCGCGATCATGAACTTCGCGAGCTACTGGTTCTCGGACCGGATGGTGCTGGCGGCGTATCATGCGCAACCGCTCGACGCTTCGAGCGCGCCGGAGCTCTACTCGATCGTCAACGAGCTGGCGCATTCGGCGGGAATCCCGATGCCGCGACTGTTCATGATCGACAGCGATACGCCCAACGCGTTCGCGACCGGGCGAAATCCGAAGCACGCGGCCGTGGCCGTCACGCGCGGGATCATGCGGATCTGCACGCGCGAGGAGCTCAAGGGCGTGATCGGCCATGAACTCTCGCACGTGATAAATCGCGACATCCTGACCAGCTCGATCGCGGCGACGCTCGCGGGTGCGGTGATGATGCTCGCATACGGAGCGCGATGGGGCGCGCTGCTCGGAGGATTCGGCGGACGCGACGAGGATGAGCGCGGCGGAATTATCGGGCTGCTCGCGGTGAGTATCCTTGCGCCGATCGCCGCCTCGATGATCCAGCTTGCGATCTCGCGCACCCGCGAATATCAGGCCGACGCAAGCGGCGCGCGCCTGACGCATAATCCGCTCTTGCTCGCCAGCGCCCTGCGCAAGCTCGAGACCGCCAACGAGCGGGTGCCGCTCGAGGCGGCCGGACCGGCGACGGCGCATCTGTTTATCGTCAACCCGCTCAGCGCGGGAGGAATCTCACGGCTATTTTCTACTCATCCACCGATCGAGGAGCGTATCCGCCGGCTCGAGAACATGGCGGCCGGACGCTCCCAATAGGCGGAGAGGCGACGACGGCGATGCACGGCGAAGAGGAAAAGGACAAGGGTTTCAAAGTCGAGGACCGCAGGCGCTTCTCGCCCGAAGGTGAGGCGCGACCGGATCTCGAGGCGCGCGAGGAGGCGCCCGCCGCGCAGCCTGCGCCGGATCGCGCGGCGGAAGCGGCAGCGCCCACCACCGCGGCGAGCGCGCAAGGCGCCGAGCCTGAGATCAACTTCGTGACCTTTATCGTGGGGCTCTCGACCGAGGCGCTGGCGGCGATGGGCGAGATGCCCGATCCGGCGACCGGAAAGCATTCGCGGGATCTGCGCGCGGCGCAGCAGATGATTGATATTATCGCGATGCTGGGCGAAAAGACGCGGGGCAACCTTGATGCCAATGAGAAGAACCTGATGGAAGCGATTCTATTCGACCTCAGGATGAAGTACGTTGAAATTGCGAGGCCGCCCGCCCGTTAGCCGGCGCGCCTTGCGCATTATCAAATGCCGCATAAACCAATTCGAGCCGCGTTTTCAGCCACGGTGATTGCCGCCGCGGCGATCCTGCTGTCGAACGTCGTCGGCGCCGCCACCACGACCCCATCGGAACGCTTCTGGACCGATTTGCCCGACGACGCGGGCGGTCATATCGTCAAGGCGCAGACGCTGCCGGATTTCATCGATCTGGCGGCCAAGCTCTCGCCCGCCGTCGTGAACGTTTCGACCGAGGAAAGCGACACGCCCGAGAGCGGCGAAGGCGCCGACCCGGGGAAGCATCGCGGCGAATTCTCCGGCCCGTTCGCGCCGTTTGGGCATCAGCATTCCAAGAGCCTCGCCTCGGGGTTCATCATCTCGAAAGACGGCTATATACTGACCAACGAACACGCGGTAGATAATCCCTCCAAAGTGACGGTCACTTTACAGGACGGGCACACCTATCACGCGAAAGTCGTCGGGCAGGACAAGAAAACCGATATCGCGTTGCTCAAGATTGATGCGGGCCACGATCTGCCGGTCGCGCCGCTGGGAGACTCCGATCGGGTGCGCGTCGGCGAATGGGTGATGGCGATCGGAAATCCGTTCGGATTCGACCACTCGGTAACCGCCGGGATCGTCAGCGCCAAGGGGCGTTTCATTCCCGACAACTTCGATCAGTTCCTGCAGACCGACGCGTCGATAAATCCGGGCAACTCGGGCGGGCCGCTGATTGATTTGCGTGGCGCCGTGGTCGGCGTCAATTCGGCAATCTACACGCAGACCGGCGCGAGCATGGGAATCGGATTCGCCATCCCCGTCAACCTGGTCAAGGAAGAGCTTCCGCAGTTGCGCGACAAAGGCAAGGTGACGCGCGGATGGCTGGGCGTGTATATACAGCCGGTCACGCAAGAGTTGGCGCAGTCGCTTGGGATCAAGGACGCGCAGGGAGCGCTGGTCGCGCAGGTGTTGCCGCACGGACCGGCGCAGGCGGCGGGGGTGCAGCGCGGCGACGTGATCACGTCATTCGACGGCAATCCGGTTACCGATTCGCGCGAGCTTCCGCTGCTGGTTTCGCGCACGCCGCTCGGCAAAACGGTTACGCTCAAGATCATCCGGGACAAGCAGCCAAGAGAGCTTTCGGCGACGATCACCGAGTCACGCGAAGCGCAGCTCGCGGCGGCGGAAAACCCGCCCAAGAGCGCCCCCGAGGGCACCGCGTCCGAATTCGGCCTGCGCGTCAAAGACCTTGACAGCGAGCTCGCCCGCGAACTTGGCATCGAAGCCAAACGTGGCGTCGTTATCGCCTCGGTCAAACCGGGCAGCACCGCTGACGAGGCGGGTCTTCGCGCCCGCGACGTGGTGCTCGAGGTGAATCGCCAGCCGGTCGGCGACGTGGCGGCCTATCAGGCGGCGATCAAATCGGGAGCCAAGGGCAAGGTGATTTTGCTGCTGGTCAAACGCGCCGAGGGAACGCTCTTTTTCGCGATCAAGCCGCGTGGCTAGGCGGTGCGTTCGGGGATTTTCCGGCAGCCGGCTTGCTGATGTCGTTACGACGTATCACCAGGATCGCGATAATCAGCGCCGCGGTGGTGGTGCTGTTCTGCATACCTCCGGCGCTTTACTACTTTAGTATCTACTACAACGCGCTCGAGCAGGAAGTAGTAACTCGGTTTTCCGGCAAGCGCTGGAATATACCGTCGCGAATCTATTCGGACTCGACGATCGTATATCCGGGCCAGGACCTGGACGACTTGGGATTTTTCGACCGTCTGGCGCGCCTCAATTACCATCGCACCGATCCGGGGCAGGTCAAAACCCGCGGCGAATTCAGCTTTGACGCGAAGCACGGCGACCTGGTTATCTTCCTGCACAGCTTCTCATATCCGTACCGCCAATTCAGCGGAAGACTCGTGGAAATCACGCTTGCGAAGGACGACATGATCGAGTCGATGCGCGACCCGGCAAGCGGCAGGCCGGTGTTTTCGATCGAGCTCGAACCGGAGCTGATCAGCGGCATCTTCGAAGGCAGCTGGGATCAGCGCCGGCTGGTGCGCCTCAATCAGATTCCGCCACTTTTGGTCGACGCGATTCTCGCCGCCGAGGACCATCGCTTCTACGAACATCACGGCGTCGATCCGGTGCGCATCCTCAAGGCGGCGATCGTGGACCTGACCTCGCGCCGCATCCAGCAGGGCGGTTCGACGCTCACCCAACAGCTCATGAAGAATTTCTTCCTCACCAACCAGCGCAGTTACAAGCGCAAGGTGAAGGAAGCGCTGATGGCGTATATCGCGGAGCGCAAATACTCGAAAGACGAGATACTGGAAAACTATATTAACGATATTTATCTTGGCCGGCGCGGGCAGGAGGGAATCTACGGCGTCTGGGAGGCGTCCGAGTATTACTTCTCGAAAGAGCCGCGTGATCTGAGTATTGCCGAAATGGCGACTATCGCGGGGATGATTAGTTCGCCCAACCGCTTAAACCCGCTGAGGCATCCCGCCGCCGCGCAGCGCCGGCGCAACGAGGTGTTGGCCTCGATGCTTCAGGACGGCTACATCTCAAAGGCCGCCTATGACGACGCGGCTGCGGAGCCGCTGCGGGCGCGCGAGGTGTATGCGGAAAGCAACGACGCGCCCAACTTCGTAGATTACGTAAAGAAGGAACTCGCCGAGCGCTACCCGCCCCAGGTGCTCAACGACGAAGGTCTTAGAATCTTCACTACCCTCGACGTGCACATGCAGAAGATCGCGGAGAAATCAATCAGCCGAAATCTGCTCGATCTTGAGACCAAGCATCCCAAACTGCTGCGCAAGGAAAAGAGTCAAAAGCTCGAGTCATGTCTAATTTCACTCGAGCCGCAGACCGGCAAAATCCGCGCGATGGTCGGCGGGCGCAGCTATCGCTCGAGCCAGTTCAACCGCGTCACTCAATCTAAACGGCAACCGGGCTCGGCCTTCAAGCCGGTGACCTATCTGGCCGCGTTTCAGGAAACGCTCGAAGGCGGTCCGGTCAAATTCCTTCCAACCAGCTACATCGACGACAGCCCGTGGACGTGGCAATACGCCGACAACATGAGCTGGTCACCGCGCAACTACAAAGACCGCTTCTTCGGCAACGTCACGCTTGAATTTGCGCTCGAAGAGTCGCTCAACGCCGCGACCTCGCGCGTCGCCTATGCGATAGGACTCGACCGCGTGGTCGCGATGGCCAAAAAGCTCGGCTTCGGCGACCTGCCCGAGTATCCGTCGATCGTACTCGGCGGAATCGAGGTCTCGCCGCTCGAACTCGCACGCGCGTACGCGATAATCGCCAATTATGGGCAAGAAGTTCCGCCCTATGCGGTCACCGCGGTCGTGGATGAAAACGGCAAAGTGATCGAGGGCCACCAACTCGAAGCCCGGCAGGTCATCTCACCCGAGCTCGCCTTCATGATGCAGTTCATGATGGAGCAGGTGATTAATCACGGCACCGGCTACGGCGCGCGTCAGATGGGATTCACGCGGCCCGCGGCGGGAAAAACCGGGACCACAAATGACTCGAAAGACGCGTGGTTTGGCGGCTTCACGCCCAATCTGCTGGCGGTGGTATGGACCGGCTTCGATCAGAAGGACACTCTCGGCCTGACCGGCGCGCAAGCCTCGCTACCCGCGTGGACCGCCTTCATGAAGGCGGCGACGGCGGCGCGCCCGGCGCTTGAATTCACACCGCCGCCCGATCTGGTCGTCGAGCGAGTCGATCCGGCCGCCGACTGCAAAGCCGTCGCGGATGGCTCGCAGTCGGTCGAGGGAGTTTTCCCGAAGTCGATGGCGCCGACCCAGATTTGTCCTGTGCGTGGCGCGGGCACGATGCCAGCCTCGGTGCCGGCGATGCCTACCGCGCCCAACCCGGTCACCGATCCAAACGACTGATGCGCCGTAATCATCTCTCACCGCCGCGCACCGCCGTCGTTCTTGCCGCCGCGTTCGCGATCCTCACTTCGGGGTTCGCCCGCGCGGGCGCGGCGCCGATTACACTGGCGCTTGAGGAAAATTCGATCGGCGCGGCCGATCTGAGTCCGACGCCCACCGCCACGCCCACTCCCGACGCGCAGGGATACATGCCACCCGCTCCCTCGGCGACGCCCTCATCGACACCGACCGAGGGCCCGGTGTTTATGGAACCGACCGCGATTCCCACCGCGACGGCCGATTCGGTTCCGCTCGATGTGG
>JAJZAG010000195.1 GCA_021799555.1 Deltaproteobacteria bacterium
AGGCTAGTTTCGTGTTCCCGCGTCCGTGGCGGCCGCGCGTGAGAAATCCCGGACTTCTGACTGCGCGCGCTTGGGCGTGCATGGCGAAAGCAATTTGTGCGGAGCTTCCCTGGCGGGGTGGATCGCGCAGAGCCGCGCTGATGGCGACGGCGGAGAAAATCCCGTACTGCTCTATTGCGCGGCGTCGGAGTACTCGTCCCGCTGGCGATCGATCAGTACATCGCCAGTCCTGAAAGAATCCGCGTTCCCGCGAGGGCGGAGCCTCCGCGTACTGCCCGGCAGCGCAGCCTGTCGCAGGTCAAAATTCTCACGGCAGTGGCATATTGCAACCGGCTTGCGTCGCGGCCTTTGTGGCGACATGATAGGCGCGCTTGGCGGGCGGGCCTCTTTCAGGAGCCGATCGGTATGAATGACCTGGTGGAAAAAAAAGAGGACCTGATACGCTATTTCACGGCGGGGTCGAAACCTCCGGCCGACTGGCGGGTCGGCTCGGAATACGAAAAAATTGCGGTCGCGGAGCGCGATGGACGCGCGCTGCCCTTTTCAGGTCCCAATGGCGTCGAGGCGATCCTGAAGCTCCTCGTTGAACGCCATGGCTACCAACCCGAGGAAGAACGCGGCCGAATTCTCGCTCTAAGGACCGATCGCGCTTCGATCACAATAGAGCCGGGCGGCCAAATCGAGCTCTCGGGCGAGCAGTGCGAAACCATCCACTGTGCGTATCGCGAGTTTTCCGAGCACATCAAGCAGTTGACCGAAGCCGGTCGCGAAGTCGGCGCCGCAATCCTGGGCCTCGGCATGCAGCCCATCAGCCGGATCGACGAAATCGAGCTATTACCGAAAGCCCGCTACCACATCATGTATCCCTACATGGCGCGGATGGGGTCTCTCGGGCAGCGGATGATGAAGCAGACCGCGGGCGTGCAGGCGAATCTTGATTACCGCGACGAGGCCGACGCGATGCGCAAGTTGCGGGTCAGTATGGGGATCGTGCCGCTGCTCTACGCCATTTTCGCCAACTCGCCCTTGTCGGACGGCGGTCTCAACGGCTACCAAAGCTATCGCGGCCATATCTGGACTGATACCGATCGCGACCGATGCGGGATACCCGAATTCACGTTGCGCGAGGACGCCAGCTTCGCCGACTATGCTGAATACGCGCTCGACGTGCCGATGTACTTTCTGATCCGGCATCACGAATATATCGACTTGACCCGCCCGCCCGGGATCACGTTCCGCAAGTATATGAACGAAGGATGGAACGGGCAGCGAGCGACGCTCGAGGACTGGGCCAATCATCTGACGACGATCTTCACCGAGGTGCGGCTCAAGCGGTATATTGAAGTCCGGACCGCCGACAGCCAACCGCCGGCGATGATGCTGGCACTGCCTGCGCTGCTCAAGGGAATCTTGTATAATGACGACTGCATGGATGCAGCGTGGGATCTCGTGAAGCGATGGAGTTATCCGGAACGACTTGAGATTATCGCCGGCGCTCATCGCGGCGGCCTTGAAGCGCGGGCGGGGCGAATCCGAGTGGGCGAGCTTGCCGGCGAGCTTCTGACGATCGCCGCGCAGGGACTTAAGCGCGCGCGCGCATTGAACGAGCGCGGCGAGGATGAAAGCATCTATTTGGCGCGGACTCAAGAGATGGTGCGCGCGGGATTGACGCCGGCCAGCGTTACGATTGCGCGCTGGAAGGGCCAATGGAATTACGACGTCGCGCGGATGGTACGAGCGACCTCTTACGAAACGGAGGCGGCGGTGTAGCGGTCCGATGGAATTCAGGCTGGATGAGCGCCACATAGTCGGGATCAATTTTGCCCTCATCGCGGCGATTGCGTTTCTAGCTGCGCGCGCAGTCAACCAGTTTATCGCGCAGGAGATGGTTACCGTCAGCGCGCCCGCCGTGCGCGGCGGCTTGCGACACAGCGACGCGGCGCGAGGACGCGCCTATTACGACGTTATCGTCAAGCGCGACGTGTTCAATCTGGTGCCACAAGCCAAAGCGCCCGAGCCGGCACTGACCGCAATGGACCTTCATCTGAAGCTGCTCGGAACTTCGACGGCGCTCAAGCACGGTCCGTGGGCGATAATTGAAAATCAATCGGGCGACGAGTCGCTCTACCATCTCGAAGAGGACATTCCCGACGCCGGGGAACTGATCGCGGTCGAAAAGAACCGCGTCATTATCCGGCACGGTGCGCAGCGTGTCGCGCTTGAGATTCCACAGGACTCGATGCCCGGAGGCGTCCAGGGTCCGGCGCATCCCGCCGTGCGCCCTGCCTTCCGCGGCTTCGGCGCGGTTCCTGGCCTGGCTGGGAAGCAGGTTAAAGGGCCGATGCCGGATATCGATGTCGAGGACGAGGGGCCAAACAAGTACGGCGTCAAACGCAGCGACGTGCGCGCCGCGCTGGCCCACGCGAGCGAGCTGATTACCCAGATCAAGGCGTCGCCTAATATGAATGGCAGCACGCAAACCGGCTACCAGCTTTCCGATATTCAGGACGGCTCTGTGTTTGACGACTTGGGCCTCGAGGACGGCGACGTGCTCACCCAAATCAACGGACGGCCGGTGAACAATCCCGCGGTTGCGGCCGGGATGATCGCGACAATGCAAATGCGGCCGACGATCGACGTTACCGTGTTGCGCGACGGCCATCCGGTCGATCTCCATTACGATATCCGCTGAACAATGGAAATCCGTGCGGCATTGCCGAGCGAGCGCGACGAGGTGCTGGACCTGCTCGCGCGATGGTACGACGACCGCGAGTTCTTTGCCCGATACAACCATAACGATCCGAAGTTTCGCGACGCGCTATGCCTGGTCGCGCGCGACGCGGGCGCGTTGGTCTCTACCGTGCAGATTTTCGATCGCAAGATCAGGCTTGACGGTACCGCGGTGCCGATGGGGGGAATCGGCAGCGTCTTCACGCACGAGAATTATCGCCACAAGGGCGTCGCGTCGGCGCTGATGCGGCTTGCGCTCCAGACGCTCGAGCGCGAAGGCTTCGAGGTGTCGCTGCTGTTTGCCGAGCGCCTGACCTTTTACAATCAGTTCGGATGGAAGGAAATCGACCGCAAATTTGGCGTGCTCACCGAAGCGGCGGCGATGCGCGCGGACTTCGGTGTCGAAATTGACGTATTTGATATCAATCGCGATCTCGCCGAGGTTGCCGCGATTCATCGTGATTACAGCGGTTCCTTCAACGTGTGCGTAATCCGCGATCCGGAAGATTGGCGCGCCAACTGCTCATTCGCCGGCAACCAGCCGATGCATCCGGGCGAAGGCTCAGAGGAATATTTCGTGCTGGCGCGCGCGGGCGGAACGATTCGCGCTTACGCACGCGCGATCCGGCTGTACGGGGTCACGATGGTGATGGAATACGGCTACCGGTCCGGCGCCGAAGCGGCACTATTCGCGTTGTTGCGCCATCTGTCGGAATCCGCGCAGGAATTGCCGTCGTCGTTCCGCCTGATTGGAGACCATCGCCGCGCTGCGCGCCTGCGTTCAGGCTCCGGGGCAACAGCGCCGACTGGAGGGATCGTCACGCACACCGCGCACGACAAGCATCTTGAGGAGCGGATGGCGGCGGCGGGCGCGCCGGTGATACATCACACCGACAACAACTATATGTGGCGCATAGTTACCCCCGAGAAACTCGCCGCGCGTCTGAACGCAACCCCCGAAGGCGCGACCGCCCGCGCCATGACCCTGTTCGCCTCAGACGCCTCTCTATTTTGGACTTCGGATCGGTTTTAACGCTCGTTGCGCCGCCAGTTTCCGATAAAGGTTATCGGCCAGCGAATTGCGTAGCGCGAGAACGGGAACCACGAGCGGCGATCGTGGGCTGGGCCGCGCGGAAAACGTCTCAGCCCGTGATTGCGCCGTCCGGGGCCATACAGCGCTGGGAGTTGCTGACCTGCTGGAGCGGGGTGCATCTTCCGCCGTCTTGCCCGTCGGCGCCTGAAGGCGGATCGTATTTTATCAGGATGAAGTCGATTGATGGGGTGGGAGGTGGTCAAATGACGGATGACCCTACGGTCTTTCGGTCGGCGCTTCCAGCCGATCGGCGCGCACGAAGCGCTCTCGCCTTTACGATCGCGTTTGGCGCGATTCTCGTCGCGATAACGATCGCGCCCGGCCTCGCTCACGGCGCACATCGTCGGCGCCCGAACCATCGCGCGGCGCCTGGGGCGGCGGCAACGCCGGAGCCTTACGCGGAAGCGTGCGTAATGGAACCGACGACCGGTACCGTCATCTTTGAGAAGAATGATCATCAGCCGTGGCCGACGGCCTCGCTGGCCAAGATGATGCTGATGCTGATCGTCGCGGAGAAACTCGACGATGGAAGCCTCAAGCTAGGCGATCAGATTACGACCTCGGTAAAGGCCGCAAAGATGGGCGGCTCGCAGGTATATCTCAAACAGGGCGAGACATTCTCGCTCGATGACATGATGAAGGCGGTTGTGGTTCACTCGGCCAACGACGCCTCGGTCGCGGTCGCCGAGTATATCGCGGGCTCGACCGAGGCGTTCGTGGCGATGATGAATCAGCAGGCGGCGAAACTTGGAATGCGCGACACGCACTATTACTCGGTGCATGGACTTCCGCCGGGCCGCGGCCAGAAAGCCGACGTGGCGAGCGCCTACGATCAAGCGCTGCTGGCGCGCGCGCTGCTGAAGTATCCGCAGATTCTGAAATGGTCGTCGATCGATACGGCGCCGTTTCGCAATGGCACCTTCGTGTTGCGCAACACGAATCATCTCGTACGCACGTTCCAGGGATGCGACGGGATCAAGACCGGCTTCTATGATAAGGCGGGCTTCAATGTCGTCGCAACGGCCAAACGCGGCAACCTCCGCCTGCTCGCAGTCGTGCTCGGAACTCCACACAAGCTGACCAACTTCAAGGAAGCGGCCGAGATGATGGCGGCAGGATTTGCGCAGTACGAGATGCGCCCCGTCGCCGACAAAGGCTCGTCCGCACCGGGAGCAGTCACGGTGAGCGGCGGCGCGGCGGCGAGTATCCGACCGGTTTTCGCCGCCGATGCGGCGGTGTTCGTCAGGCGGGACGAGGCAGCCAAGGCGGTCGAGCTCGACTACAATCTGCCGCCCACCGTCGCGGCTCCCGTCACGGCCGGACAGCAGATTGGGACCGCGCTGGTGATGCGTAACGGCAAAGCGGTCCAGACAGTAGCGCTTATCGCTCCGCAAAATGTGCCGAAGGTGCGCGGGGGAATCGTTGGAAGGCTGCTCGGCAAGTTGTAAGGCGAAGCACGGCCCGGTAATTCTGTAAGCCCCGGCTCGAGTTTGGACGGCTTCAACGATGCTGACCCGCCGCAACCTGATAGTCGCCGCGATCGCGATATGCGTATTGTGGTTCGCCGCGATCGTTGCGCTGCACTTCGGTCAGATTCGTCACGATAAGCTGCCCTACGAGATCAACGCGGAATATCCGCCGGGCAAGCCGTTCAAGCCGGGAGCAATTTTCGCCTCGACACTCGCCGCAATCGTCGATCACGAGCTGCACTCGGGTTTCGGATGGCGTCCGAACGACCTGTTTTTCTGGGGACCGCGTCTCATGGCCGACAACAACGCGAATCGCCAGATCGGCATCATCATGGCGGTGCGCGAGACCACGCGCGTTTTCAAGGATAACCTGACCAAGGTTTCCTCGAATCAGTACGACCCGAACCTCGTGATCGCGGACACCGATTTCCGCAATGACGCGACCCGGTGGGCTCTCCCCTCACCCGAGCGCAAGTATGAAGATGGCGTCAAGCATCTGAGGATGTACGTCGCGGGACTGTATGCGACGCCCGAGACCTCGCGCGAGCTTAATCAGCGCGCGGTCGAACTCGTACGCCTGTTCCAGGTCTGGACCGACTTGCTCGGCGACGGACATGCGATGCTCTACAAGATGACCCAAGACGACGGCAGTCCGGTTCACACGTGGGACTGCGACGACTATTTTTACCACGCGCAGGGTTACGCGCACGTGATGTACTACATGATGTTCGCGCTGCAGCGCGAGTACGCAGTCACGCTGGCCGGCGACCCGGTGTTAAAGAAACTATTCGACGACACGATCGACGCGCTCGGACCTGCCGCGAAGATGAAGCCGATCGTGATCTTGAACGGATCGCCCACCGGCATCTTCGCCAATCATCGGCGAAATCTGGATGCGTATATCAGCGAGGCGCGGCAGAAGATGTACTCGATCCGCGAGGAGCTCGAGCGCTCGCCGCTTTAAGCAAATCTTTGCGCAGGCGGGCTGGTTAGGGGTTGCTCAGGCCGAGGACCAACGCTCCGAGCGATTGTTCGCGTTCCTTGATCGTACCGTTTTTGAAGCCGGCATCCAGTTCGGCGGCGCGCCGATAGGCGCGTTGGAGGCAGCGCAAGCCGTAGCGGCGCGCGCCCTCGATCGCGCGGGCCGCAAGCGCGCTCGCCGGCTGAACTCCCATCGCGGCGGCAATCTCGCCCGTCGGGCGCCTGCGCGAGAGCATCGCGGCCGCGACCATCATCCGGCGCATCACGGGAATCACCTCAACGGCCAGGATTTCAATCGGGTCGCGGCCGAGCGCGACGGCGCGATCGATCTGCGCAAGCGCGGCCGCAAGGTTTCCGCTCGCGAGGCTCTCCGCGATCTCGAACACCTCGGGCATCCGGCGCGGGCCTGGATCGCTCAGTTGGCCCGCGTCGATAGTCTGACCCGCTTCGGCAAAGATCGCTGCCTTGTCGAGGGCGTTGGCAATCGCGGCGAGGTCGCCGGCGTAGCGCTCGGCAAGCGCCAGCGCAGCGGCAGGCGCGAGTTTCAGGCGCCGCGCGCGCGCAAGCGCCTGAGCGTATTCAGGGATTTGATTGTCCCACGGCCGGGCGCATCCGACGAACAGTGCGGTTTTTTCGGCGGCACGCCGGATTTTTGCGGGTGCGTTGTCGCGTTCATAGACGAGCACGAGATGGTTCGGTGCGCGCGCGGACTCGAGCGCGCTTGCAACCGCGCTTTCTCCACCGCGTGTTGATCCACCCTGCCCTTGCGCGTCGTCGTCAAAATCGCCGGTGGCGGAATCGTCGTCGCGCGCGCGATGCGACTTCAACACGCGGCATACGACGACCTTGCGCGCGGCGAAAAGATCGGCCGCGTTCGTTTCGTCGATGGCGCGAGCGAAATCGGCGCTCGACGCGATATGGAAGGATCGGTACTGGTAGCCGCTCCGGAGCAGGCGCTTGACAATCGCCGCGAGC
>JAJZAG010000196.1 GCA_021799555.1 Deltaproteobacteria bacterium
GATGCTTGACACGATCTTGGGTGCGCGCGCGGATATCCGCGGAATCCAGTCCACGGTCGCGCACGCGCTGTTCCGGGTCGGGATCAGCGCGAACCTCGCGACGGCGTTCGCCGCGCTTACCGGCGTTGCGGCGGGAATCGCGTTCGCAATTGGCGCGATCGGCTATGGAATCGCGCTACTCGCGCTCAGCGCCGTGCTCGACGCTCTCGACGGCACGATCGCGCGCGAGTGCGCCGCGCCAAGCGCGCTCGGCGGCGTTTTCGATCTGGTCTCGGACCGAGTTGTCGAAACCGCCGTGATAATCGGAATCGCGTGGGGGCATGCCGAGCTTTACTTCGCCGCGTTCCTACTGGTTGCAAGCTGGTATGTAAATATCACCGTGTTCCTCGCGGTCGGCGCCGCGCTCGAACGACGCGGACCCAAGCTAATCGACTATCCGCCGGGAATCCTTGAACGCACCGAAGCGCTGGCATTTTTCGTCATTCTCGCAAGCGCCGAATCGATAGGATTTCTGCGCCCCGCCGGACCAATCCTTTGCTACGCGATGACCCTGCTCGAAATAATCACCGGCGCCCAGCGCCTCATCTTCGGATGGCGGATGCTCGCGGCCGACGGGCCGCCGCCCTGAAATTGCAGCAGTCTCGACAGAGCTATGAAGCACATCGGTATTGCCGCGGTCAGCGCCGAATTGACTGTCTTTACAATTCTGGCTAGATTCTGGCCAGATGCGTTATGAGATCGTCTTGGCTCCGGAGGCGGCAAACGCTTATCGAGCGCTGCCTGCTTATCGACGCTCCGAGGTTCGAGACGCGTTCGAACGCCATTTGCGAAACCAACCGACCTTGGTGAGCAAGAGCCGGATCAAACGCTTGCGAGGCTCGACCCAGCCGCAGTATCGGCTACGGGTTGGAGAGGTGAGAATTTTCTATGACATTACGGTCGAAACAGTCGAAATCCTCGCGATCGTCACGAAAGCCGAAGCGGCGCGCTGGCTCATCGATCGCGGAACGCCCGATGCGCCAGATCGCTCTGGCTGAACTCAAGGACGATTTATCGCGATTCCTCCGCCTGGCAGCGTCCGAGGAGATTATAATCACGCGGCATGGAAAGGCTGCCGGAGTGCTGATTGGTTTTGAGAATGAAGACGACTGGTTCGACTATCGGCTCGAACATGATCCCAAATTCCTGCGGCGGGTGGCCGACGCGCGCGACGCTATACGGGCAGGGCGTGGCGCTCGGCTGGAAGAACTACCGCCAGCGAGTTCAACTCAATAAGTGGCTCCCGCTATCTCCTCTCGTCGGCGGGGCGGTAGAGCTTCATTAGCTCTTCAACGCTCGCCGGCGGGCGCGCCGCTGCCGCCGCGAGGGCATCCCGCACGTGCTCGGCCGATTTCATCCCAACCAGCGCGACGTTGATACCCGGCGTTGAACGGACGAATTGAATCGAGCGCTGCGCGTCGGACGTTAAACCGGGAAAAGTTTCCGCCAGGATCGTCGGCAGTCCCTTCGCGAGCCTGCCCTGCAACAGCGTGGCGCTCGCGCATACGCCAAGTCCCATCGCGGAGGCCACCGTCAGCGCGCTCCCTTTCTGGTTGCCGACGGTCTGGTTCGACCGCGTGACGGCTTCCGGCATCGCGAGGTTGTACGGGAGCTGGATCGCGCGGAAGTGATGCGCGTCGCCGGCGACTTCATGCGCAACACGCCACAGCTCGTCGAGCGAGAGAAATCCGCGCTCGGTCGCCTCGGCGCGCAGCCCATTCCAAGTCGCGATTCCGTAAACGCCGATCTTTCCATCGGCGACGGCAGCTTCAAGCATCTCGAACGCCGAGCGTATCCGGGACAGGAATACGCCGCGCGAAACCTCGCTCAACTGCGTCTCGGGATTATGGATGTAGTAGATATCGATCGTCTCGAGCCCAAGGTTCGCGCGCGACATCTCGAGCATCGTCCCGAGCCACTTAGGCGTCATGCAGTGCGAGCCCTCGACCAAATCTCCCGCCGTGACGATTCCGGTGCGCACGAAATGTTCCTCGAACCATCCGCGCGGGTCGGCCGGTACTTCGCCGTCGAAGGTGAGGTAGCCGCCCTTGGTCGCGACGATGATCTCCTCGCGCTTGATGGTTCCCGCCGCCGTCATCGCGGCCAGCACCTTGCCGATCGTCCGCTCACTGCGCTGGAAACGGTAATTCACCGCGGTATCGACAAGATTGATTCCGCCGCCGAGCGCCGTGCTCAGAGCCGCCTCATAGGCCGCGTCGGTTTCCGTATCGGGTTCGCCGAGATAAGTCCCGATCCCGATCGACGACGCGGATATCCCGAGCATCGTGCGGAAATTTCCCTGAAGGTTGCCGAATCGCGATGCGTACGCGGTAGTCGCATCGGCGGTCGCGCGGCCTCTAAGCATGAATCAATCTCCGGCGTCAAACCGCACGCCTGTTACAAAGTGAGCCTCAGCGGACTGATCGACGGCTCGTACAGCGCCTGGATTACGTTACCGTCAGGATCGCGGATATAGAAGGACACCGAGCCGTCGCGATGATGCTTCAGCGGATGCACTATCTCAAGCCGCTCGGCTTGCGCCCATGCCCATGCCGCTTCGACCTCCGCGATGCTCTCGACAATAAAGCCAAGGTGGTCAAGCCGCTGCGCCGCCGGGTTGCCGCCGTCGCCCAGATGTAGCGCGAGATTATCGCTTCCCGAACTCAGGTAGGCGTTCTCCGGATCGGGCTGCCATACGACTTTCATCCCGAAGACGCGCGAATAGAATTCTTTGGAACGCTCGACGTCTTTGACCTTGAGCGCCAGATGGCGCATTCCCCGATTCTTTATCACCTGATAATACCCTGACGCTTGCGGTAGCCGACGATCGCCCAAATCGGATCGCTCGGCGGATCGGTCGGAGCGCTGTTGTCGATCGCGTCCATATTCTCAAACGCGCCCGCGTCCATAAAGTACCGCGCCACCAGTCCCACGCGATCGCTTTCGTTCAGATGATGCCAGATCGCGACCGCCTTGGTCGGGAACATCCGGTTCGAAAACGTCACGACCAACGGCGCACCGGGCTTGAGCACGCGCGCGACCTCCTGAAAGGTTCGGACAGGTTCGATCATGTACTGAATCGAAACGGTGACCACGGCGCCGTCGAATTCACCGTCCTCGAAGGGCAGTCGCGGTGCGCGGTTCAGATTATGCACCACGATATCGGTTAGTTGCGGATTATCTTCCATCTCGGCGCGATTCATTCCGAGTCCGACCACGCGCGCGGGCCTGAGATGGCCGGGCAGATGGGATCGCCAACTGCTCATAAGATCGAGAATCGCGCCGCCCTGCGGCAGAAGCCGGGCGTAGATCGCGCCGACCTTCGCGATCGCGCCGTCGTCGATATGCACAACGCGCCGAGGCGTCGTATAAAACAGCTCATCGTCGGACTCGTCGATCCGCTTGAAAAATTCCGGAGGAAACGGTTTCGGCATTGCGCAGCCTCATCTCGTAGCCGGGCGAGCGGCGAAAATCTTTAGCGAAATCGAGCAGTTTCGGGTACGTGGCGGCAATTTCCGGGATGGCGTTGACATACTTTCGGATCACCGTCTAAAGTAAAACACTTTTCCAAAGCGCTCTCGCCGGCTTGGTCCCGTCGGCCGCCTGGCGCCGGAACTTCGATGGTCAGACGCGACAAGACCAACTACGTCATTCAATCCGTTGCGCATGCGCTCGACGTCCTCGAACAGTTTTTCGGCGAGGTTGATGAACTCGGCGTCACCGAGCTTTCCAAACGCCTCAAGCTGCACAAAAACAATGTCTTCCGCCTGCTCGCGACGCTCGAAGCCCGCGGCTATATCGAACAGAACAAGATCACCGAGAATTATCGCCTCGGAATCAAATGCCTTCTGCTTGGTCGCCGCTACATCCATCATATGGGTCTCGTCCTCCAAGCGCGCCCGACGCTCGCCGAACTCGCGCGCAGATGCCGCGAAAGCGCCTACGTAGCGATTCTGCGCCGCGACGGAGTCGTGCCGCTCGAAGCCGCCGAACCCGAAGATCGCGCGGTGCGAATCACGCCGCCGATCGGAAACACCTTGCCGTTGCATTGCACTGCCGCTGGCAAGGCGCATCTCGCCTTCGATACCGAAGAGCAGCTCCGCATCGCACTGCCCGAGCATCTGATACGCTTCACCGATAACACCATAGTCGATCGCCCCGTGCTGCTCGAACAACTCGAAGCCATTTCCAGCGCGGGCTATGCGACCGACGCCGGAGAATATATAGACGAGGTTAACTCGATCGCCGTTCCGATTCGCGATTACACCCGCTCCGTCGTCGGATCGCTGACGATCGCGGGACCAGCCTACCGGATGGCGCCCGAGCGGATCGCGTCCGAGCTCGCGCCTACGCTCCTCCAGGCGGGCGCGGAAATTTCGCGCCGACTCGGCTTCAATGAATAGCCTTGCCCGCGTTCGCGCATGCGGCCTCGGGAGTTGCGCCGCAGTAGTTTGACTGAAAAATGAACGGCTGTTAGTTTCGTTTCGTTTATCGGTCCATTCCTGGTTAATTTGATCGATTCCGATCGCTTATCGCCGCATCTGCTTTTACGTGGAGTGTTATCGCTGTGAAGATACTGGTCCCAATTAAACGCGTTCCCGACCCTGCCACCACGATCCGCGTCCTTCCCGACGGCTCTGGTATCGCCACCGATAACGTCAAGTGGGTTATCAACCCCTTCGATGAAATCGCGATCGAAGAAGCCCTCCGGATTAAGGAAAAGCAGGCCGGCAGCGAAGTCGTGCTCGTTACGATCGGGCAGTCCACCTGGCAGGAACAACTGCGCACCGGCCTTGCGATGGGCGCCGACCGCGCCATCCTCGTCAAAAACGACGGCTACCTCGATCCGCTCGCCCTTGCGAAGATTATCGCCAAGGTCGCCGCCGGCGAAAATGCCGATCTCGTCCTGCTCGGCAAACAGGCGATCGATGACGACTCGAATCAGGTCGGTCAGATGCTCGCTGAACTGCTCGGATGGCCCCAGGCCACCTTCGCCTCAAAGGTCGAATTCGCCGACAAAAGGGTCACCGTGATCCGCGAGGTTGACGGCGGCCTCGAGACGATCGCGTTCAATCTTCCCGCCGTCGTCACGACCGATCTGCGCCTCAACGAACCGCGCTATGCGTCGCTGCCCGGCATCATGAAGGCGCGCAAAAAGGAACTCAAGGAAGTGGCCGCCGAAAGCTTGGGCCTCGACCTCGCTCCTAAACTCAAGATCAAATCGCTGACCGCGCCGCCAAAACGGCAGGCCGGAAGGAAGGTCGCTTCGGTCGAGGAACTGGTGAGCGTGCTGCACACCGAAGCGAAAGTCATCTAGGCGGATCCTCGCGGGATCATGGAAGTACAGGCTCTTAGATACACGGGAGCATCGATATAAAGGTTGATCGTCTCATCGCCTGCACTGGCCCGCCCACGCGTGGCGGACAACAGGCGCCGGAGTGAATGCAAATGGGTGACGTTCTTATCTTCGCCGAACATCTGGGCGGCCATTTTCCGAAGACCACGCTGACCGCCATTCACGCGGGTGTCGAGCTTGCGCAAAAGCGCGGCGCATCCGCGACCGCCGTCGTCGCTGGCGACGCGCCCGACGCTGTCGCCGCCGAGATCGCCAAGTATGGCGCCGCCAAGGTGATCGCGCTCGCGCATCCCGCGCTGAAGAATTATCTAGCCGATGCGCACGCAGCCGCGCTCGCCGCTCTGGTCAAGAAGACCGGTGCCGAGTTCGTCGTGACTACCGCGACCGCGCTCGGCAAAGACCTGATGCCACGTCTGGCCGCGCGGCTCGGCGCTCCGATGGCGTCCGAGATCACGGCGATCAACGACGACGGTACCTATGTGCGCCCAATGTACGCTGGCAATGCAATGGCCACGATCGAGATGGACGGCCCGGTCAAGGTAATCACCGTGCGCGGCACCGCGTTTGACGCCGCCAAGCCCGCCGCCTCCGTGTCGCCGATCGAGAAGCTCGACGCCGAGATTGATGCGGCCGCTCTCAAACAGGAATTCGTCTCATTCAACCAGACCAAGAGCGATCGCCCGCAACTTACCGAGGCGCGCATCGTCGTTTCCGGCGGACGTGGACTCAAATCCGGCGAGAATTTCAAAATCGTGCTCGAACCTCTCGTCGACGAAATGGGAGCCGCGATGGGCGCGTCGCGCGCGGCAGTCGATGCGGGCTTTGTGCCCAACGACCTCCAGGTCGGCCAGACCGGAAAAGTCGTCGCGCCGGAACTCTATGTCGCGGTCGGAATCTCCGGCGCGATCCAGCATCTGGCCGGTATGAAAGATTCAAAAATTATCGTCGCGATCAACAAAGACGAAGAAGCGCCCATCTTCAGCGTCGCCGATTACGGCCTGGTCGCAGATTTGTTCAAGGCCGTGCCCGAGATGGTCGAAGAACTGAAAAAAGTCAAAGCGCACTGAAGCGCCCGCCGATGTCCGAGCCGCAACACAAATTCGCCACGACCAACGGCATCCGGATGCACTATGCCGAGCAGGGTGCCGGCCCACTCATCGTGTTGTGCCACGGATGGCCGGAGTCGTGGTATTCGTGGCGGCATCAGATTGTGGCTCTCGCCGCTGCGGGCTTTCGCGTAGTCGCGCCCGACCAGCGCGGCTATGGCCGCACCGACCGGCCCGACCCGATCGACGCCTACAACATTTTCAGCCTCACCGGCGATATCGTTGGACTGGTGCGCGCGCTTGGCGAATCGAATGCGATTATCGTTGGACACGATTGGGGCGCGCCAGTGGCGTGGCATTGCGCGCTTTTGCGTCCCGATATTTTTCGCGCAGTCGCCCTCTTGAGCGTGCCGTTCCTGCCGCGCGGATCGGTTCGCCCGACCGACGCGATGAAAGCGCTCGAGGGCGAGAACAATTGGTTCTACCAGCATTATTTCCAGGAGCCGGGCCGCGTCGAGAAGGAATTGGAGGAGGACCCGCGCCGTTCGATGGCGATGATGCTGTACTCGGCGTCGGGCGATGCGCCGCCCGCCGAGCGCTGGAATTTCCTCTTCCCGCGATCCTGCAAATTTCTCGAAAGCGGCACGGTCCCCGGCCGTTTGCCGGGATGGCTTACGCAGGAAGATCTCGATTTCTATGCCGCCGAGTACGCCACCTCGGGCTTTCGCGGCGGAATCAACTGGTATCGAAATATCGATCGAAACTGGGAGCTGACCGGTTTCCTTGAAGAGATC
>JAJZAG010000197.1 GCA_021799555.1 Deltaproteobacteria bacterium
ATTTGCGATCTGCCGCGCGCATCGCTCGGCGTCGGCGGACGTGCGCGCGCCGCGGACGTCGATCGTGACAAGTTTGGTGGCGCCCTCGCCGTCCCGCACCAGCTCGCGCGCCAGCGCGGCGCAAACCGCGGCGATCGCGCGGTTGAAGGCCGCGAGGTCGCGCCCGCGAAGAGATCGATTGCCGGCCGCGCCACTTGCAATCAGGATCACGGTGTCGTTGGTGGACATGTCGCCATCGACGGTGATCGCGTTAAAGCTCTCGGGGAGCGCGAGCTTGAGCGCGGCGCGAAGCTGCGCGGAACTCGCGGCGGCATCAGTCACGATATAGGCGAGCATCGTCGCCATGTGCGGCGAGATCATGCCGACGCCCTTGGCCGCGCCCGCGATCGTGGTCGTCGCGCCGCCGAGGCGCAGCGTCGCCGAGGCTATCTTCGGGCGGGTGTCGGTGGTCATTATCGCGCGTGCGAAATCTTCGAGGCCGTCTTCGCGGAGCGCGGCGGCGGCCGCGCGCACACCGGCGCTGAATTTCGCGAGGTCGTAGAGATGGCCGATAACACCGGTTGACGATGGGGCGACCATCCTGGATGAGCATCCGAGCGCGCGCGCGGTCGCGGCGCAGGAATCTTCGGCGAGCTTAAAGCCGGGCTTGCCGGTAAAGCTGTTGGCGCATCCGGAGTTGGCGACGACGGCTTGCAGTTGTCCGTCGCGAATCCTGTCCATCGTAGCGTAAACCGGCGCGGCCTTGACCTTGTTGGCGCTGAAGACCGCAGCGGCGGGGCAGGGGCGATCGACAGCGATCAGTCCCAGGTCTTTGGCGCCGGCCTGCGTCTTGAGGCCCGCGCTCACGCCGGCGAAGCGGAAGCCGCGCACGCGCGCGGGAGCGAGATGGACCTTCATTAACACCCTCCGTGCGCCGCACTATACGCGCGCACGGCAGCCGAGAAAACGAATGAGCCGATGCGAACGCCTGCGGCGGGATCGTTCGCGGCACTCAGGATAACCGCTCGGGCGTGCGAAGCGGTCACTTGCCGTGGCAGCGTTTATATTTTTTGCCGGAGCCGCAGGGGCACGGATCGTTGCGGCCGACCTTATCGCCTTCACGCTTGGCGGGTTGAGCGGCTTCCTGCTGGGACTCGCCGCCGTGACTCATCATGACGCGCTGCGGCTTGGGCTGCTGCTGGATCTGCTCGACGTCCTGTTCCTGCCGGACCTGAACGGAGAAGCACTTTTCGACCACGTCTTTCTGCATCACGGTCATCAGCGCTTCGAACATCGAGAAGCCTTCCTTCTGATATTCGACGAGCGGATTTAGCTGCGCATAGCCGCGCAAGCCGATAGCCTCCTTGAGATGGTCCATCGCGAGGAGGTGATCCTTCCAAAGCGAATCGAGCGTTTGCAGCATCACGATTTTCTCGATCTGCCGCATGACGGGCGCGGTGAATTCGGCCTCGCGCGATTCATAGAGAGCATGAACGCGTTCCTGGCCGACTTCGATCAGGTCTTCGGCGGAATCGATCGGATTGCCCTCGGGTCCGGTCTCGCGGGTGAATCCGGGGCGGAACTTGAATTGCTGGAAGAAGGCGTCGTCGATAGCCTTCCAGTTCCATTCCTTGGGGTCGGCGTCGGCCTCGCAGTGGGCGGCGGCGATTTCCTCGATAAGCTGGTCGCACATGTCGAGGACGTCTTCTTTGAGCGGGGCGCCGGAGAGCAGTTCCTTGCGGCGGCCGTATATGACCTCGCGCTGCTTGTTCATGACGTCGTCGTATTCGAGCAGATGCTTGCGGATGTCGAAATTGTGGCCTTCGACTTTTTCCTGCGCGTTGGCGATCGCGCGGCTGATCCATCGATGCTCGATCGGGACGCCGTCTTCCATCCCAATCCGATTCATCAAGCCCTTGAGGCGGTCGGCGCCGAAGATACGGAGGAGGTCATCTTCGAGCGACAGGTAAAAGCGTGAAGAGCCGGGGTCGCCCTGACGGCCGGAGCGGCCGCGCAATTGGTTGTCAATGCGGCGCGATTCGTGGCGTTCGGTGCCGAGAATATGCAATCCGCCGGCGGCGAGGACTTGCTCGCGTTCAGCGGCGCACTGAGCTTTGTACTTGGCCAGCGCTTCGGCGAATTTTGGGTCGTTCGGATCGCGGGTGCCGGTTTCGGCGGCGGCCATGAATTCCGGATTTCCGCCGAGGACAATATCGGTGCCGCGGCCGGCCATGTTGGTGGAGATGGTGATGGCGCCGAAGCGTCCGGCCTGCGCGACGATTTCCGCTTCGCGCTCGTGGTTCTTGGCGTTGAGGACGTAGAACTTTACCCCGGTCTTTTTCAGCTTCTCGGCCACGCGTTCCGATTTCTCGATCGATACGGTGCCGACCAGTACCGGCTGCCCGCGTTCGTGGCAATCCTCGATCTCTTCGATCACGGCGTCGAACTTTTCGTCTTCGGTCTTGAAGACCACGTCGTGGTTATCCTTGCGGATCATCGGCATGTTGGTCGGGACAACGACGACTTCGAGCCCGTAGATTTCGCGGAACTCGACCGACTCGGTGTCGGCGGTTCCGGTCATTCCGGCGAGCTTCTTGTACATCCGGAAGTAATTCTGGAATGTGATTGTGGCCAGGGTCTGGTTCTCAGACTCGATCTTTACGTTTTCCTTGGCCTCGACCGCCTGATGCAGTCCGTCGCTCCAGCGCCGCCCCGGCATCAGGCGTCCGGTGAATTCGTCGACGATAATCACCTCGCCGTCTTTGACGACGTAATCGACGTCGCGCTTGAACAGGGTGTGCGCGCGAAGCCCCTGATTGCAGTGATGGAGGAGCAGGATGTTGCGCGGATCGTAGAGGTTCTCGACCCCGAGCAACTGTTCGACGCGGGTAACGCCCTCTTCGGTCAGAGAGACTGTGCGCATCTTTTCGTCGATCGTGTAGTGCTCTTCGGCTTTGAGGCGCGGGATGACGCGATCGACGATGTAATAGGTATCGGTGGATTCTTCAGAGGCGCCGGAAATTATCAAGGGCGTGCGCGCTTCGTCGATGAGAATCGAATCGACTTCGTCCACGATCGCGAAATTATGCGGGCGCTGGACATATTCTTCGAGATTGAACTTCATGTTGTCGCGCAGATAGTCGAAGCCGAACTCGTTGTTCTGGCCGTACGTGATATCGGCAGCGTAGGCGAGTTTGCGTTCCTGATCGGTGACGCCGTGCACGATCACGCCGACCGTCAGGCCCAGGTAGTTGTAGACGCGCCCCATCCATTCGGAGTCGCGCCGGGCCAGGTAATCGTTAACCGTGACGACATGGACGCCGCGTCCGCTGAGCGCGTTCAATACGGCGGGAAGGGTGGCGACAAGAGTCTTGCCCTCGCCGGTTTTCATTTCCGCGATGCGCCCGGAGTGCAAGACCATCCCGCCGATTAGCTGAACGTCGAAGTGGCGCTGGCCGAGCACGCGCTTGGCGGCCTCGCGCACAATCGCGAAGACTTCGGGCAGGACGTCGTTGAGCCTGCCCTCGCGTTCGCCGGCGTCCTCGATCGCGCTGATTTCGGCCTTTAATTCGGCAAGCCGAGCGCGCATTTCGTCCTGGCTTTTCTTTGCAATTTCAGGTTCGAGGCCGTTAATTGCCTCGACATCGGGCCTGAGTCGCTTGATTTCGCGGTCGTTCTTCGAGCCGAAGATCTTCCGCCCAATTCCGGTAAGAGCTGATGCCATCTTGGATGCTGGTGTGCCGGGAAGCCCGCGGCCCTCGCTGGGAGGGGCGCAGAATGATTCTCCATTGGATTGTTATCGGGAATATTCTACTACTATTCGACCATGCCGGGGGAGATGCCGCCGAGATGGAGCCGAAGATACTCGTGCGGTGCTGGGCTAGCGTTCGATTCGAACGGCGGACTCGACTCCGGGGCCGAAGAAGCCGCGCCCCACGCGGATGAAGCGATCGGGAGATTCGGTGACGAAGAAGCTCTGTCGGCCAGCGCCGCCGCAGCCGCGTGCGAGGTTGAGGGCCGTGAGATGCTCGCGAACCGCGTCGGCGGTTGCCGACGCGGAATCGACCACCTTCACTGAGGGCCCGAGCACCCGCTTAAACACCCCCGCCAGCAGCGGATAGTGGGTGCATCCGAGCAAGAGGGTATCGATTCCACTTTGCTTCAGGCTTTCGAGGTAGTAGGCCACGGTGCGCTCGGCGATATCGTTATCGACCCACCCTTCTTCAGCCAACGGGACCAGCAGCGGACAGGCGCGCGTATAAATCTCGGCCTTCGGACGCAGCCGCTGGATAGTCCGCGTATAGGCGCCCGAGGCGATAGTAGCCTCGGTGCCGATAACCCCAATTTTGCCGGAGCGCGAGGCGCGCACCGCCGCTCGCGCACCCGGCTCGATCACGCCGACAACCGGCACCATCGTGGCGCCGGCGATATTTTCGAGCGCGACGGCGCTTGAGGTGTTGCACGCGACCACCAGCAGCTTGATTCCCTTCGCGAGTAGAAATTCGCTGTTCTCGCGCGAGTAACGCGTGATCACTTCGTTCGATTTCGTGCCGTAGGGAAGCCGTGCGGTGTCGCCAAGGTAAATGAATTCCTCCACGGGCATCGCGTTCACCAGCGCGCGAAGAACAGTCAACCCGCCGATACCGGAATCGAAGACTCCGATCGGGCGATCGGCCGCACGCGAAGCGCCGCGTCCGATCGCCGCGGCTCGATGGGTGAGCGCGGCCTTCGAGGTTTTTTTTCGGCGGCTCTTTGGCGGCATCAGAAGCGTTCCCGTTCGCGCGCAAGACGCTCGCCGATCGTAGCCGGACTCGCCGGCGCGGCGCCAAAGACCCGCTCGTGAACGCTGGCCGCTTCCATGCACAGATAGCCTGGAACCTTTACGCCCGCGCGCTCGAAGCGGTCGGCGATAATACGATAGAGCTTAAGACGCAGCGGAGTGAACGTGCGCAGACGGCCATCGTCTGCCAGCACGTGCTCGTCGAGCAGCATTGGATCGCGGGGCCATCGCCGCCGCGCGGCCGCGCGCAGACCGGGGGTCATGCGCAGTCCACCGATGCTGAAGAAAGCGATTTTTTCCGGCGCAATCACCTCGAACAGATGATCGAGCAGCTCGGCATATTCACGCTCGGCGTCTACATACGCAATTACCGGATCGAAGTGGAACGCGACGCGGTAACCAGCCTCGAGGACGCGGCGTGCCGCGTCGATTCGGGCTGCAGGCGGTGCGGTGCGATGCTCTGACGTGCGCCAGACCTTCTCCGGCGACAGGGTCCATGAGACGAGCACGCGGCCGCGCGGATCGGAATCGAGGAGATTTCCGATTTCGTCGGTTTTCGTCTTGAGCTCGAGAGTCAACTTCTCGCGCTCGGCGAAATAGGCGATCAGTTCGCGGGACAAGCCCGTCATCGTATCGAAGGCAAGCGAGTCGGCAAGCTCGCCGGTGCCGATCCGGAAATGGCGATCGGGCGCGCGATGGGCGATCCGCTCGAGTTCTTCGAAGGCGTCGGCGAAATTGGAATAGATTTGGAAGCCGGGGTTGTCGGCGACGAATTCCTGCAAGAAGCAGTAGCTGCAATCCATCGGACAATTCGACGCGAGTACCATCACAAGATATCCGCAGCATGCAAAACGTGCGGAGCCGGCCGGACAGCTCATCACGAACGGGGTGCGCCGGCGCATCACGACCATCCTGCGTTTTCCAGCGGAAAACGAATCGGCGCCGGCTATCGCGCGCGCCGGAACCCGACCGTCGGCGACGTTCTCGATAGGCGCTCGATCCTGAACCGCAGCGGCAATCCGGCGCGCGAGCGCCGTTTCACGCTCGCTATCTTCGATAAACACCGCGTCGAGCTCAAAATTCATTCGCTTCCGCCGAGCATCTCTATGATTCGGGCGATCGCGGCGCGCCGAGCCGCAAGCGCCTCAATTGCGCCGTCGAGTTCCGCCACGCGCGCGACCTCGACCGTGATCGTCAACACATCAGAGCGGAGCTCGCGCGGCAAGACTACGGAAATTCCGCGCGGCAGGCGAAGCTCTCGAATTGCGCCTGCAAGCCGCGTCGAAGTCTCGCGCAGTCTGGGGAAGCGCCGGGCACGAAGCGTCTCGATCAATTCGCGCGCGCGGGCGGGTGCCGAGCCGGCGTGCAGCCTGATGCGCGCAATTTCGGGGGCGGCCAGAATATCAGCGCAATCGGTCGCGTCGCGCACGGAAATTTCCTCGAGCAGCTCGAGCGCCGCGGTAATCTGTCCGGTGCGCAGCCGCAGTGTCTGCGCGATTTCGAGAAACGCGGCACGCGACCGCTCGTTCATCGCAAGCCATCGGTCCAGATGCGGCTGCGGCAGATGGCGCGCACAAGCTAACGCCCGAACCGATTCGTCAATGTTTTCGCCCGGAGTTGCGCCGTGAATCGCCAAGTCAGATTCTCCGTTCATGCCCGCACGGCGGCGCCAGAGCATCAGCGAGCGCCCGTTCCAGGCATTGCGCGTCTTCTGCTCGTCCGCGCCGGCGCAGGCCCTTCGAATATATCGCGCCCTTCTCGGACAAGACCTGCGCCACGGCTTCGCGCCGTGCCGCACTGAGCTGCGCAATCTCCATCAGCTTCAGCAGCGACCCAATCCGAAAGCGGTCGAGCGCGGGAACGGTTGCCGAAAGCTGATCGGGATGTCCACCGCGGCGTTCAACCAATACTTCGTCAAGAAGCCCGACCTCATGCGAGACCAGCACGCGCAGCCACAGGTCGTAATCCTCGCAGGCAGGCATCGATTCGTCGAAACCGCCCAGCGCGCGAAACAGATCGGTGCGCATCATCACGGCCGAGGGGCTGACGAGGCAGGTGCGCAGTGAATCGACGAAAATGTCGCCGCCGCGCTTTTGATGGCGCCGGCCCGGATTCACCCGCCGCCCGTTGCGAATCCATCGCTCCTGGCATTGCGATATCTTGTATTCGGGGTGCGCGCGCGTGTATTCGATTTGGCGTTCGAGCTTGGACGGCATCCAAAGATCGTCGGAATCGAGGAACGCAATCAAAGGCGCCCGCGCGAGCGCGACGCCGCGGTTGCGCGCCGCGGCGACCCCTCGATGCGCTGATCGTTCGATACGCAGGATATCGCTGTGCCGCGCTTGCATCGCGGTGAGATCCTCCGCGGTGCCATCGTTGGAGCCGTCATCAATCACGATCAGTTCGAAGCGCGCGCCGCGCTGTGCAAGTGCCGAAACGATCGCCTCGCGCACCAGCGCGCGG
>JAJZAG010000198.1 GCA_021799555.1 Deltaproteobacteria bacterium
TGCCGTCGCCAAACCTGATGGCCGCGGCGATGACGCGGCGCACGCGCAACGCCAACCTTGTGGTGCTCGGCAACTCGATCGCGCTCTACAATCCACCGATTCGGGTCGCCGAGGAATTCGCGATGCTTGACGTGATGTCGGGCGGACGGCTCGTGGCGGGATTCCCGGTCGGCACCTCGATGGACGACAATTTCTGTTACGGCGTGGTTCCCGCCCAACTGCGCGAGCGCTATTACGAGGCGCACGACCTAATCATCAAGGCCTGGAAAGAGCAGGACATCTTCGCTTTCAACGGTAAGTACACGAAGCTGCGCTACGTTAACCTGTGGCCCAAGCCCGTTCAGCAACCCCATCCTCCGATCTGGATTCCGGGCGGCGGCTCGGTCGAAACCTGGGACTTCGTCGCCGATCACGATTACCAGTACAGCTTCCTTTCCTACTTCGGTTATCTGGCTGGCAAGAAGGTCGCCGACGGTTACTGGGACGTGATGGCGAAAAAGGGCAAAGAAGCGAATCCCTACAGCATGGGCTTTGCCCAGATCGTCGCGGTATCCGAAACTGACGAGCAGGCGGAGAAGGATTACGCTCCGCACATGGACTACTTCTTCAACCGATGCCTGCACGTCTATGACGGGTTCGCCGATGCGCCGGGCTATCGCACGGTTAAGACGATCAAAGCCGGAATCCTGGGCCAGGTCGGCGACCGGGCTGCGATGGTGCGGCAGGATCTCAAGTGGAAGGACTTCGTAGATCAGGGTTATGTGATCGCCGGATCGCCGAAGACCGTCCGCGAGCGTCTGCGCGAAGCGATGAAGCATATCCACTGCGGACATTTGATGATGCTGATGCAGATCGGCTCGATGCCGCCGGAGTTGGTACGCAAAAATACCCAGCTCTTCGCGACCGAATGCATGCCGTACTTGCGCGACCTGTGGAGCGAGTACGAAGACAAGTGGTCACCCAAGCGGATGCCGCAAGCGGAGATCGCAATGCCGGCGCCGATACTGTTTGATTCGAAACAGACCAACGGCTCGACCAAGCGGCCTGCGGCTGAAATCCACGCGGAGGCCCGCAGCGCGAAATGATTACGACTCATCAAAGCCAAGGCGGCAAGTTTTCGATCGAGCTGCACACCTACGGGAGCGGCGCGGAGCCGCTGCTGTTTCTACACGGTGCGGGCGGTTTGATGCCTTCGGAACCGTTCCTCGAGGACTTGGGTCGCGACTTCAAGGTTTACGCACCCCACTTCCCCGGTTACGGCGATTCGACGGGAACCGAGCATATCGACGACGTAATCGATGCCGCGCTGTTCTATCACCAGTTAATGGACGAGCTGAAAATTCCCGCGGCCAATATAGTCGGGCATTCCATGGGCGGGATGCTTGCCGCCGAGGTCGCGGCACTTTGCCCGCATCGCGCGAAGAAGCTCGTGTTGGTCAGCGCGGCCGGTTTCTGGTTGGACCAGTATCCAATTCCGGATTTTTTCGCCGCGCGTTTGGATCAGATAGCGCCTCTTCTGTTTCATGATCCGAATTCTCCGGCGGCAAAAATGATGACCGCGATACCGGAAGATTTCAAAGCGCTCGAAGTCATGTACGTCGAACGAGTAAAGCGGTTGGCCACGGCAGGCAAGTTCTTGTGGCCGATACCCGATCGCGGACTGTCAAAGCGCGCTTACCGAATCAGCTCTCCAACGCTCGTAATCTGGGGTGAATCGGACAAGCTTCTTCCTCCTGCCTACGCCAAAGAGTTCACGAGCCGAATCAAAGGCTCGAAACTCGAGACGATCAAGCAGGCCGGACATATGCTTATGTACGAGCAGCAGCCCGCTTTCGTGACGACTGTGCGCAATTTCCTGAAGTCATGATCGTCTAGCAGATCAAGCTCGATTACCGAAATAGCGCGGCCGCGGCATTCACTCGTCGCGGCCGTGCTTTCTTTACGATCCACCTGTCAGCTGTCCGTCCTTGGAACATTGTCGCAACCTGCGACCATCCCAGAACGGGACCAAGGGCGCGATACGCACGTTTTCGACAAGTTTGCGCAAATAAAGATTGATACATTCCCGCGGCACGGCCTGTGCTCGGATTCTTCGACGCAAGCATACCTGACCGCTGGCGGTGATGTTTCATGGAGGCGACAACGTCGATACCGGGACTTCTATCGTTTGCCCAATGGCGCACGCGTGGTTCGGTTTCGGCTCGTGCTCGCGCGCTTTCCGGACGGTGCGAGTCCGGCCAGGTGATGGTCGCACTCGCGCTTGCGATTTTGGTGATTTTGGTTGGCGCCGGACTCGCCGTCGATATCGGGTACTCTCAACGCCAGCGCCAGCGGATGCAGACGGCGGCTGACGCGGCTGCTATCGCCGGGGCGTCCGCGATCGTAACCGGAGCGTCGACGCCGAGCGCCGCTGGTATCAACGATGCCGCGCTAAACGGATTTACTTCGGGCGGCGGCGCTACAGTGACGATCAATAATCCGCCACAGAGCGGCGTCTTTTCCGGCAACGCGAACTACGTCGAGGCCATTATCGCTCAGCCGCAGCCGACCTGGTTTCTAAGCTTGCTCGGCTTCGACAGCATCGAAGTAAAGGCGCGCGCCGTCGCCGGCGCGACTAACGCTCCCGGATGCATGTATGCGCTGAATCCCTCGCAGTCGGGCGCAATTACCGTCGATGGGACCGGAATGATTACTTCACAGTGCGGTGTCCTCGACAATTCAAGCAGCAGCACGGCACTCGTCGCTAACGGCAACGTCAACGTTACCGCCAGCTCTATCGGGGTGGTCGGCAGCACGCAGGCCAACGGAAACGCCACCTTGTCTCCAAACCCGGTCAACGGAATCGTGCCGGTTTCCGATCCGCTTGCGTCGGTACCGGCGCCGTTTGTCGGCTCGTGCAGTTACAACAACTACTCCGTCGGCAGCGGCCAGTCGGTGCAGTTGAGCGCGGGCGTTTACTGCGGCGGTATAACGATCAACGGTAATGCCCATGTGACGTTTGGCGCGGGAACCTATGTACTGCGTGGAGGCGGGATGAACGTCAGCAGCGGCGCAACGCTCGACGGCTCCGGCGTAACGTTCTACGACACGACCGGCACCTCCGGGTACAGCCCAATTTCAATCAGCGGAAGTGTCACCGCCAACCTGAGCGCTCCGACTTCGGGACCGCTCAAAGGCATTTTATTTTTTCAGGACCGTTCGGTAACTGACGGAGCCGGTAGTGTGATCAGCGGAGGTGTCAACGCTAACTTCACCGGCGCGCTGTATTTCCCGACCACTAACCTTACCTATAACGGCGGCGGTGGTAATGCTTACTCGATAATCGTTGCGGATACCGTGACCGTGAATGGCAGCGTAACGATGAACGCGGATTACTCGTCGTTGCAGGGAGGATCGCCAATTCAGACGGCGACCCTTGCCGAATAGTCCCGGTTCGCGGCTTCCCGCGTCCGCACGTGTCCATACTTGGAACAGTGTCCAGGTCTGATGCGGCGCCAGAGCAGCAGCGTCTTGTTGAACGCTCGTTATTGCACATCATTTCTCAATATAGACCAGCAGACGCGCGGCACGTCATGTGCTTTCCACCTTGCATCGTGGAGCTTCGCCCGCTCCCGCTGGGTCAAAGGATGAAAAAAAATCGCAGCTCGCCGGTCTTTATCGACAACGCGATGGCACGCTCGGACTCGCTCCACAGGCGTGCTTGCGTACCGCATCCGCGCCCGATCGATGACCAGTCCGGGCAGATACTGGTTGTTCTCGCGCTCGCGATAGTCGTCATCCTTGTTGGCGCCGGGCTAGCCGCCGATGTCGGTTATCTGCAGCGCCAGAAACAGCGGATGCAGGTAGCAGCCGACGCGGCCGCGATTGCCGGTGCGTCGGCGCTCATCACCGGCGCCACGACTGCGAGCGCAGCGGGACTCAATGACGCCGCGCTGAACGGATTCCCGCAAGGATCCGGAACCAACGTTACGATCAACAATCCGCCGCAGAGCGGCAATTTCATTTCAAATAACGGATACGTCGAGGCGATCGTCCAGCAGCCTCAGCCAACCTGGTTTCTGAGTCTGCTCGGATTTGACTCGGTGAATGTGACCGCACGCGCGGTCGCCGGCGCCACCAACGCAAGCGGGTGTCTCTACGTGCTCGACCCCTCGCAACCGGGCGCATTGACGGGCAACGGTAACGCCACGATCACCTCGCAGTGTGGCGTCCTGGTCGATTCGAGCAGCAGCAGCGCGCTGATTGCCAACGGCAACGTTAGCATCACCGCCAGCGCGATCGGCGTCGTTGGCAACGCACAGACCAACGGTAACGTCAGCCTATCTCCGGCGCCGGTCACCGGAATCGTGCCGGTCTCCGATCCGCTCGCGTCGGTGCCGCAGCCGTTCGTCGGGTCGTGCACCTACAACAACTTCGTCGTCAATGGAAATCAATCGGTGCAGCTCAGCCCCGGCGTTTACTGCGGCGGAATCACGATGAACGGCAACTCGAAGGTAAACTTCGCCGCGGGCGTTTATGTCTTGCGCGGCGGGGGTATGACTGCCAACGGCAACGTAACCCTGACCGGAAGCGGCGTCACTTTCTTCAACACCACCGGCAGCGAAGGTTACGCGCCAATCATGTTAAGCGGCAATATCACCGCGACGCTCAGCGCCCCGACCTCGGGACCGCTCAAGGGAATACTGTTTTTCCAGGATCGGTCGATTACCGGCGGCGCCGCCAGTGTTATCAACGGAGGCGCGACTGCCAATCTCAACGGCGCGTTGTACTTTCCTACCACCGGGCTCACGTACAACGGTTCGAACAACTCGTCCTATTCGATCATCGTCGCCAAGGATGTCACCTTCAATGGCGACGTGTCGATGCATGCCGACTACTCCTCGCTGCAGGGAGGCTCGCCGATTCAAAATGCTACCTTGGCTGAATAGCCGCCCGCGTGGCCAGAGCGTTCTCGAAGCCGCGCTCATTGCCCCCATTCTGATGTTCATCTTGCTGGTCGTGGTTGAGGCCGGGCGCATGATGTACCTGAGCATCGCGCTCGTGCACGCCGCCGACGCGGGCGCCGAGTACGGCGCAACCCTCACGACCGACGCCGCGTTCAGCGCGATGCAGTCGGCGGCGACCAACGACATCCAGGCAAGCGGCCTGTTCAACAAGCTCTATCCTGACAACAACTTCTCCGCGTCCGCGTCTAACTTCTGCGAATGCTCCGACGGCACGACGACCTCCTGCACCGCTAACACGTGTGCTTCCGGCGCATTTGCGGTCTTCGTTAAAGTGATGACCTCGGCAACCTATTCGACTCTAGTCACTTATCCAGGCTTGCCTGCGGCGTTCACGATGAACGGGCAGGCAACGATGCGCGTGCAGTGAACCGGCCAACCACAGTGAAAACGCGGGACGTGGGTTCGTGGTGGCAATCTTCACCGTCGCGCGGGGCGTGCGCGGCGCGTTCCCGCGGACAAGCGACGGCGGAATTCGCGATCGTCGCGGCAGTCTTTCTCACCTTGCTGTTCGGACTGATCGAATTCTCGGGGGCAATGTACGCATACGATTTCGTTTCTTACGCCGCAAGCGAAGCCGCGCGTTACGCGATGGTGCATGGGAGCACCAGCGAGTCGCCCGCGCAATTAAGCGACATCCAGTCATACGTTGCCGGGCTGGCGAGCGGACTTAATACCGCCAATCTAACCGTAAATGCGACCTGGACGCCCAACAATCAGCCGGGCAGCATGGTCCAAGTGACCGTTCAATACAACTTCCAGTTCGTCGGCGGGCTGTTCCCGTCGGGGACCTTCCCGTTCACCGACGCCGTTCAGATGCGAATCGTGCGTTGAAGCTTGCACGTTCGGGGGGGCGTGCTCGTCCGCGCTTGACGAACCGCGGTCTTCAGTTTTAAATTGCAACCACTATGAAGCTGCTGGAATTTAACCAAGCCCCGAATCCCCGCCGCGTCCGCGTTTTTCTCGCTGAAAAGGGTATCGAGGTTCCCACCGTGCAGGTAAATCTCGCCAGCGGTGACAACCGCAAACCGGAGTTTCTCGCAATCAATCCGATGGGCGGTGTTCCCGTGCTCGAACTCGACGACGGCACCTACCTCGCCGAGTCGGTCGCGATCTGCCGCTACTTTGAAGCGCAAAAACCCGAGCCGCCGCTGATGGGTGTGGACGCGCAAGACAGGGCGGTCGTCGAGATGTGGAATCGCCGAATGGAATTCGAAATTCTCGGCATGACGGCCGGCGCGTTTCGCAACACCAGCGAGTTCTTCAAGGGCCGCATTCCGCAATCACCCGAATACGGTGCAATCTGCCGGACCGCCGCGCTCAAGCGTTTGGAATGGCTCGACAAGGAACTGGCCAACCGGGAGTTTATCGCAGGGAATCGCTATTCAATCGCGGACATCACCGCGCTTATCGGAATTGATTTCGGGCGCACGACCGGGATCAAGATCGATCCCGCGCAAAAAAACCTCAAGCGCTGGCACGACGCCGTATCGAGCCGCCCCAGCGCCAAGGCGTAACCTGCGCGGCCACGCGATGGGCCGCTTACGGCATGATCGGCGTGTAAAGCACGTAGAGCATCACGTAGATCACAACCCCGGTGACCGACACGTACATCCAAAGAGGCCAGGTCCATCGCGCGATTCGGCGATGCGATGCGAAACGCGCGCGCAGCGCATATGACGCGGTAAACAGCGCGAGCGGGACAATCGTTACCGCAAGGATTACGTGCGGAATCAAAATCGCGAAGTACACCAGACGAATCAAGCCGCTTCCGCCGAAGCGGACTTCACCGGCATGCGCGTGGTAGGTCAGGTAGGAAGTCAGAAACAATACCGAGACCGCGAGCGCGCTCAGCATGCACGCGCGATGCGCGGGCACGTTCTTGCGCTTGATGAACACGAAGCCGGCGGCCAGAAGAACCGCGGCGATCGAATTCAGAATCGCGTCGAGCCGCGGAAGAAACGAATACGCAATCAACGACGCCGTCCCATTCTCCGCTACGATTGCGGTGCCGCAGCGGCTTGCGCGGCAATCGGCGGCTGATGACGGATACGCGCCCATGCGCGCGCGCTCAAATCAGGCCGCAGCATCAGATAGCAAAACGCAACCAGTACCATCGGCGTCGCGGCGATCACCCACAATCCCTTCCGCTCGAAGGCCAGATGCATAAAATACATCGCGACCAGCATCGCTTTGGCCAACGCC
>JAJZAG010000199.1 GCA_021799555.1 Deltaproteobacteria bacterium
GTCAGCGCGATGGTCGGCTTCGACCGCGAGCGCGCGGCGCAACTCGTCGGTGCGCGCGGGCTGGGCGGTGGGATCCTTCTGATAGGCGGCGAGCATCGTCTGCGCCGCGGCGGTGTTGCCGCCGGCGACCGCGCCGAGCGCCCGCGCGAGCATCGCCTCGCCCTTGGCGCGATCAATCTTTTCGCGCGCGGCCGCCATCATCTGGCGCACTTGCGGGTTGTCAACGCCAGCGGCTTTGAATACCAGAAGGGCAGTGTCAGCGTCGCCCCGATTGACCAGAGCCTGCGCGCAATCGAGCAAATTGAGCGGCGGGGTGGCGCCGAGCGTCGAAGTTGAAAGATAGAGTTTGGTCGCTGTGACGAGTTTGGACTCGACGCGCGTCTGGATCGATTCATAGGCCTGCCAGGTATCGTTGGAAATCAGGCGCTGGCCGCTGGCGCGTTCGAACAGGAATTGCGCGGGAATCGAAAGAAACGCGGCAGGACCTTTTATGACTGCTTCACTGTCGTTGAACGTAAAGGTGTGGCGATCTTCGGCGAGGGTGGAAAGGTTCAGCGTCCAGATTTGATAGGAACCGGTGAACTTGACTTCCCGGCTGGTCTGCACAGCCTTGAATGAATCGGTCGGCAAGCTGACGACCATCACGGCGTCGAGCCGGTCCTCGGGGTCGCCGGCGACGAAACGTTTGACGCAGGCGTCGAGGTCGCCGGGCGGCTGGATTGGTACAACGGTCACGTTGGGGATCGCGCCGACGAGCTTTTCGATATCGTTTTCGGTCTGCGGCGAGATGGGCCCGAGCGCGCCGACTCCGATTTTCACCGGCGCGGCGCCGGCCGCGCCGCCAGTGACGGCGAGCAGCAGGATTGCGGATCCAATCGCGGCCGAGATCGTCATGGTCAACTTGGGAATCATCGCCAGATACTCCGGTGCATGACCGGCCAAACTATCCTGAGTGCGCATCGAAGTTCAATTTGAGGGGTGCACTTTTGGCCGCGGCCCGTGACGCGGCTTGAGTATCCGGTGCAAAAGCCGCATTGTCTAGCAGGATGATTTCCTGGCAATTTCGAGCGCGGGACGATGGCTGAGCGGCTGATTCACATCCTGCCCGAACAGATCGCGAGCCAGATCGCGGCGGGCGAGGTCGTCGAGCGGCCGGCGTCCGCCGTCAAGGAACTGATCGAGAATTCCCTTGACGCGGGCGCGGCGCGGATCGAGATCGTAATCGAACGCGGCGGATGCGCGCGATTTGCGGTTACGGACGACGGATGCGGGATGAGCCGCGAGGACGCCATCCTTGCACTGCGCCGGCACGCGACGTCGAAGATTCGCAGCGCCGCGGACCTGGCGGCGATCCGCACGCTCGGCTTTCGTGGCGAGGCGCTCGCGTCGATCGCGAGTGTGGCGCGGATGACGCTGCGCACGCGCGGCGCGGGCGATGCGCAGGCGGTCGAGATCGAAGCGGCGGGCGGCGAGATCGAGGAGGTTCGTGACTCGGCCGCCGCGCCCGGCACGCAGATTGACGTGCGCGAGCTGTTTTACAACACTCCTGCGCGGCTCAAGTTCCTGAAGACGGCCGCGACCGAGCAAAGCGCGATCGCCGAGGCGGTCCAGCGCGTCGCGCTGGCGAACCATCGCGTGGCGATTTCGCTCGCCGCCGACGGACGCGTTGTCTTCGATCTGACGCGCGCGGTATCGCCGCTGGAGCGGGTGCGGCAGATATTTGGGGCTAAGCTGGCGGCGCGGATGCTCGCGTTCGAGGGCGGGCGCGAGCCGGTCCGCGTGCGCGGGCTCGCGACGATGAGTCAGGAGTCGTTCGCATCGGCGCGAATGATCTTCACCTTCGTCAACGGTCGCGTGGTGCGCGACAAGCTGCTTGCCCGCGCGATTGCCCAAGCTTATCAGACGCTACTGCCGCGCGGGCGCTATCCTGCGGTCGTGCTGTTCGTCGATCTGCGCCACGACGAGGTCGACGTGAACGTCCATCCGATGAAGACCGAGGTGCGCTTCCGCAATTCCGGCGCGGTGTTCGAGGCGGTCTATCGCACACTGCGCGAACGTCTGGCGGATCAGAGCGCGGGAGCGGCGAACGCGGCCGCAGGCGCCGCCGTGCCTCGGTGGGAGTCTAATCCAGCGGCGCCGGGGGCAAAAGAGATCGCGCCGGACCCGGCGCGCGCGATCGCGCCGCGCAGTCCGAGCGCCTCCGCGCAGTCCGCCACGCCTTTCGCACCACCAGCGCGTGCCGAGCCTCGGCCGCTGCGTCTGGTTCCGGACGCTGCGCTGCCGACAGCGGCTCAGCGAGCGCTCGGCTTGGGTTTCGCCGCGCCGGGCGAGGATGCGCGCGTGGGAGCGAATCCGGAGGCGGGCGTCCCGATGTACTCGCGGCTGCGCGTGCTCGGTCAGCTATTTGCGGGATATATCGCGCTCGAGAGCGACGAGGGGCTGATTCTTGTCGATCAGCACGCGGCGCACGAGCGCGTGACGTTCGAGAAATTGCGCGCGGAATTGCGCGGCGGTGCGGTGCGCGTGCAAGCGGCGCTGGTGCCCGCCACGATCGAAATTAACCCGGCGCGCGCCGCGCGGATACGGGGCGCGATACCGGAATTGCGCGCGATCGGTTTCGACGTCGAGCCGTTTGGCGCAAGCGCGCTGGTTCTGAAGGGAACGCCCGCGGTGTTCGGTCCCGAGGGCGGCGCGAAATTGCTCTGCGACATGATCGACAGCATGGGGGAGTTTCCCGTGCGCGTGGGCGGAGAGCCGGCGTTCGACAATTTGCTAAAGCAGCTCGCCTGCCACGGATCGGTGCGGGTCGGGCGGGCGCTTGAGGCGGCTGAAATTCACGCGCTGCTCGCCGAGCTCGACCGGACCGAATTCAAGAGCAACTGCCCGCATGGCCGGCCGGTGCATATCCGGTTCGCGCGCGGGCAGATCGAGCGGATGTTCCGGCGATGAGCGCGGCGGGATTGGCGGCGCCCGAGATGGGCGGAGAATCGGCGGCCAGGGGCATCCGGGTCGGTTTTATCGTCGGGCCGACGGGAGCGGGCAAAAGCGCGCTCGCTCTCGAAGTGGCCGTGCGCGTCGGCGCGGAAATTGTCAACGCGGATTCGCGGCAATTCTACCGCGGGATGGATCTGGGCACGGCCAAGCCGACGGCGGCCGAGCGCGCGCGCGTCGCGCATCACATTATTGATGTCTGCGCGCCGGACGCACCGCTCGATGTGGCCGGTTTCACTGCGCTTGCGCGCGAGGCGATCGCGGAGATCGCGGCGCGCGGCCGGCGGGTGCTGGTCGTCGGCGGCAGCGGACTGTATCTACGCGCGCTGCGCGGGGGAATCTTCCGCGGTCCCGCGGCGGCGCCGGAATTCCGCGCGCGGTTGGAGCGCGAGGCCGCTGAATGGGGGGTCGAGCGCCTGCACGCGCGGCTCATAACGATCGATCCCGAGGCGGCGGCGCGAATCGGCCACAACGATCGGTACCGCATTATTCGGGCGCTCGAGGTATTCGAGCTGACCGGCGAGCCGATCAGCCGGCATCAGGCGCGTCACGCGTTTGCAGCGCGCGAGTACGATACGCTGACGGTGGGTTTGTCGCCGGAGCGCGCGCGGCTGTACACGGAGATTGATCGGCGGTTTGACGCGATGGTCGAGGCGGGACTGGTAAATGAAGTGCGCGCGCTGCTTGCGCAGGGCTACGCGCCGGACCGCCCGCCGCTTGCGGCGATCGGCTACAAGCATATCGCGATGCATCTGCGGGGCGAGTTGACGCTCGGCGAGGCGATCGCGCTCGCCAAGCGCGATTCGCGCCGGCTGGCCAAGCGTCAGCTCACGTGGTTTCGCGCTGATGCGGAGCTCAAGTGGCTTGACGCCGCGCGTGCGACCGAGCACGCTTTGGACTTGTTTAGAGAATTCTTCGGGAATCCGCAGGAATCAAATTGAGCGTGGCAAGAACCTTGCAACATCGGGGTAAAGCGAGTCACAACGGCAAGCACGCGGACGCGCAGGCTGGCGCGCCGGCCGCGTTGAGCGCGATCGAACGCGTACGGTTGGCGCGGCATCCCTCGCGTCCGCAGACGCTTGAGTATTTGGACGCGATGATCGCGGAGTTTTTCGAGATTCACGGCGACCGGCGTTTTTCAGACGACGGCGCGATCGTCGCTGGACTTGGCTACTTTGGCAAACGTCCGGTGGCGATCGTCGGTCAGCAGCGTGGGCGCACCACTGTCGAGAGGATCGCGCGCAACTTCGGCAAGCCGCATCCCGAGGGCTATCGCAAGGCGGCGCGTATCTATGAACTGGCCGATCGATTCCGTCTGCCGCTAATCACTTTTATCGACACTCAGGGGGCCGAGTCGGGGGTTGGCGCTGAAGAGCGCGGACAGCATGAGGCGATCGCGCGCAACCTCGAGCTGATGGCGCGGCTCGAAGTTCCGATTATCGCATGCGTAATCGGTGAAGGCGGTTCGGGCGGCGCGCTGGCGCTGGGCGTCGCCAACGTCGTCCTGATGCAGGAGAATGCGTCGTACTCGGTAATTACGCCGGAGGGGTGCGCGGCGATATTGTGGCGCGAGGCGACCGACGAGAACGTTGCGCGAGCGGCGGCGGCGCTCAAGATCTCAGCGCCGGATTTGCTTGAGCTGGGCGTGATCGATGAAATCGTGCCCGAGCCGGCCGGCGGCGCGCATACCGCGCCCGCCGAGGCTGCGCGCAACCTCGCCGCCGCGGTAGGGCGCCATCTTGAACGCCTGCTCAAGCGGACGCCGGCCGAGTTGCGCGCCGCGCGCGAGCGGAAGTTCGCCGCGATCGGCAACGCTCATCTGACCCACGGGCGTGTTGAAAACGCCCGCACGATCGGATAGCGATAGTCGTCCCTGATGACTTCCCGGACTGCGAAAAAAAGCGCACCTGTATCCGCGCGGCGGCAGATCCGTTCGGATCGCGAGGAGAAGCCTTCGCTGCAAAGCCTGCGCGAACGGATTGACGAGATCGACAGCGAAATTCTGGGCCTGGTCTCGATGCGTGCCGGAATCGCCGTGCAGGTCGGCCGTCTCAAGCATTCAGGCGGCGGCGCGGTTTACATCCCCTCGCGTGAGCGCTCGATTCTCGATCGGATGATTGCCGAGAATCCGGGTCCTCTCGCGCGCGAGCAGATCGCAAGCATCTTTAACGAAATCATCTCCGCCTGCCGGGGACTCGAACACGTGCCGCGCGTGGCGTTTCTGGGTCCCGAGCATACCTATTCACACGAGGCGGCGCGGGAGAGGTTTGGATCGACCGTCAAGTTCGAGCCGCAAAGCTCGATCGCGGAAGTGTTTCAGTCGATCGAGAGCGGACGCGCGGATTTCGGCGTCGTGCCGGTTGAAAACTCGACCGAAGGCTCGGTGGCGCTGACGCTCGATCTGCTGATCGACACGGGGCTGGTGATTATTGGCGAGATTCTGCTGCCGATTCGTCATGCGCTGCTCTCACTCGGCGGCGATCCTGGTGCGATTCGGAAAATCGTTTCGCATCAGCAATCGCTGGGGCAATGCCGCGCATATCTGCAGGCGAACTTCCCCGGCTGCGAGCTTGAATCCGTGGCGTCGAACGCTTTCGCCGCGGAGCGCGCCGCGCACGACCCGCAAGTTGCAGCGATCGCCTCACGCGAGGCGGGCGCGGCGTACGGGCTGGTTGCGATCGCGGAGAATATCCAGGATCTCGCGACCAACACCACGCGCTTCCTCGTGATCGGGACGACTCCGGCCGAGCGCACCGGCGCAGACAAGACAACGGTATTGTTCGCGGTGGCGGACAAGGTTGGTGCGCTGTACGAAGCGATCAGCTTGTTTGCGCGCAATTCGATTAACATTTCGAAAATCGAGTCGCGGCCGCTGCGCCTGCGTCCGTGGGAATATATTTTCTTTGTCGATCTGGGGGGCCATCGCGAAGATCCCCGGCTCAAGCGCGCGCTTGGCGCACTTAAGCGTAAAGCTCTTTTTTCCAAGGTGCTGGGATCGTATCCTGAGGGCAGGCCGGCCGCCGGTTAGCGGGGCCGCGCGACTCCTTGTGATCAAAGCTGACGATCTGGTACTGCCTCCGGTTGCGGCGTTAAACCCCTACGAGCCGGGAAAGCCCATCGAGGAGCTGCAGCGCGAACTCGGGATCGGAGAGCCGGTCAAGCTCGCTTCGAACGAGAACCCGCTCGGACCGTCGCCGCGTGCGGTGGCCGCGATCAAGTCCGCGCTGGCGGAACTGAATCGCTATCCCGACGGTGCCAGTTACGAGCTGCGCCGCAAGATCGCCGAGCGCCACCGCGTGACTCCCGACCACATTTTTGCCGCCGGTGGATCGGTCGAGGTTCTCAATCTGCTCGCGTTCCTGTTTATTCGGCCGGGATTGAATTCGGTATTCTCGGAGCACGCGTTCGCGATCTATCCGCTGGCGACTCTGGCCGCCGGCGGCAGCTACAAGGCGGTGCCCGCGCGCGGCGGCTACGAACACGATCTGGACGCGATCGCTGACGCGATCGATGTGAACACGCGGCTGGCTTTTCTCGGCAATCCGAACAATCCGACCGGCACGATCTATCGCCGCGCGCAATGGCGGCGGTTTCTCGCCCGCGTGCCCGAGCACGTCGTGATCGTCGCCGACGAGGCGTACTTCGAGTTCGTGCGCGATCCCGAGTACCCCAACTCGCTCGAAGACCATGACGGGCGGCGGCTGATAGTCACGATGCGCACGTTCTCGAAAATCTTCGGGCTTGCCGGCCTACGCGCCGGATACGCCGTCGCCAATCCTGGTATCGTGCGTCTGCTCAACAACGTGCGCCAGCCGTTCAACGTCACCTCGCTTGCGCAGGTCGCGGTGCTTGCCGCAATGGAAGATCGCGCGCATATCGAGCGCACACTCGAAGTAAACGCGCAGGGGATGACATATCTTGAAGGCGAATTCCGCCGGCTTGGGATTCCGTTCGTCCCGAGCCACGCCAATTTTATTCTGACTGAAGTCGGCGACGGGCGCGCGGTCTATGACGCGTTGTTGCGCAAAGGCGTGATCGTGCGCCCAATGGACGGATACGGTTATCCGCGCCACGTGCGGATCAGCGTTGGATTGCCTGAGGAAAACCGCCGGCTCGTCGAGGCGCTCGAACAGGTGCTCGCACGATAGGGCGAAGCGGCGTTTGCGCGCGCGATTCGCGGGCGGCGC
>JAJZAG010000200.1 GCA_021799555.1 Deltaproteobacteria bacterium
TGCTTGGGTTTAAGGAATGGGAACTGGGTTTCCCAGAAGCGCAGGACGAACGTCTCGACGCCGATTCTCGCCGCGGCTTCGCCGATCTTGAGGCCACGCTCGGGAATTTCAGCGGTGAGTGCCGCGACTCGTGCCCGCGCGTCGTTCGGGAAGCGTATGCCGCGTTTGGGCTTGGCGGCGGGACGTTTTTTACGGATCATGACTTCCCGGAGGTGTCGTTGTTAACCCGGTCCTTCAGCACCTGACTCGGCTTGAAGGATAGCACGCGGCGGGAGTCTATTGTGATAGGGGCGCCGGTCTGAGGGTTGCGTCCGCGGCGAGCGTGCTTGCGATGGACGACGAAAGTGCCAAAGCCGGAGACTTTGACCCGGTCGCCTGCCCGCAAACCATCCTTGATAATCGCGAAGACGGCTTCAACGATTTCACAGGCTTCCTTTTTCGAGGAGCCTACCCGCTCGTAGATCAAGTCCACGAGGTCGGCTTTGGTCATGCCCTGCGGCGTAAAGGCCCCCACCCGTTCGCTCGCTATGAGCACGCTTCAACTCCGCAACTCCGCCCCCAGTCGCGTTTTCGCCTGCTCGACCAATGCAGAGTGGACGCGATTGACCTCCTCATCTGTCAGCGTGCGATCCGATCCCCTGTACAAACAAGCCAGTGCGATACTCTTGCGCCCCGGTGCAATCCCCTGTCCCTCGTAAACGTCGAAGACTTCGACGCTCTCCAAAAGCGGTGACGTGGTTGAATCGCGCACTGTTGCGACCACCATCCCAGCCGGAAAGCTCCGCTCCACCACCAAGGCGAGATCACGGCGGATTGCCGGGAATCGCGGCGGCGGCGCGATCGTATTACGCGGCGTGAAACCATAAGAAATGAGTTTCTCTAAGTCAAGTTCAAAAACTGCGCAAGGCGATTCCAGTTCGAGACGAAGCGCCTCGGCGGGATGCAATTCGCCAAGGTAGCCGGCCGCTTCGCCTTCGACGAGAATCTCGGCCGCGCGGCCCGGATGAAGGAAGGGGGTGAGAGTGGGTTTGATTGCGCGAAATTCTACTCTCGGCGCGAGGTCGGCTGCTCGCATGTAGGACTCGACGATTCCTTTAATTGAAAAAAATCCCGCCTCGAGTCCCTTGCTTCCGACCATCGCTGCCGCGTACGGTCCGTAACTCACCCCTGCAATCACTTGACGTTCGCGCGCTTCGTTGCCAACCCGCCCGAAAGTCTTGCCGATTTCGAAAGCGTGAAACGCGCCGGCCTGCCGATTCAGGTTGAAACGTAGCGCGCCGAGCAGTGCAGGCAACAGACTCAGGCGCAATTCTCCAAGCTCGGCGGAAAGGGGATTTTCGACTGTGACCGGCGTCGCCCCGGCCGTAATTCCACCAAAGCGAGCGTTATCGGCCGGCGCGATGAATGCCAGCGTAACAGCCTCGGTCAGTCCCGCGCCGAGCATCACCTCTCGCGTTCCGGAGATAAAGAGGCGCTCCGGGTTCGCCGCGGTTATCGTGCTAACGCGCGGAGGCAACGCTTCCGGAATATCTTCAAGACCGCTCAGTCGCGCGACCTCTTCGGCAAGATCGGCGGCTTCGTTTATGTCCGGCCGCCACGACGGTGCGGTCACGAGCAGTCTGCCGCGCCCGCCCGGCTTGATTTCGCATCCGATTGAGGCCAGCCGTTTCTTTGTGGTCGCGGCTGGAATTTCCACTCCCAGAATTGCGGCCATCGCCGGCAACTCGAAAGCGATTTCTCGGCGCGGCGAGGGGGTGGTCTCGATATCGACGATTACGCCAGCGGCTTTGCCGCCCGCCAGTCCGCGCACGAGTTCTCCGGCGCGATTTGCGGCAGCGGTTTGTCCCGAACAATCGATCGTCCGTGTGAAGCGGTAGCTCGCTTCGCTGGTCAGCCCCAGGCGGCGTGAGGTTTTTGCGATCGAGGTTGGATCGAAGAATGCGCTTTCGATCACGATTGCGGTAGTCGAGCCGCTGACCTCGGAATTGAGGCCGCCCATCACGCCCGCGATCGCGAGGGGCTTTTCCGGATCGGCGATCAATAGATCGTCAGGTGCGAGCGGGCGCCGCACGTTGTCGAGTGTGACGAACTCGCGGTCGGCGCCGGCGCGGCGGACGATGAGCTTGCCGCCGGAAATTTTTGCGAGGTCGAAAGCGTGCAGCGGTTGCCCACGCTCGAGCATTACGTAGTTCGTTATGTCCACGACGTTCGAGACCGCGCGCATCCCGCACAACTCGAGCCGTCGGCGTATCCGGATGGGCGACGGGCCGGGCTTGAGATTCATCATTGCCAGCGCTGCGTAGCGTGGGCATAGATCTGGCGCAAGAATTTCGACCGCGATCGGATTCGCGCCGTCGCTTGATTTAGCTCTGGGCAGGCGCACCCGCGGGATCGTGAGCTTTGCCCCGAACAGCGCCGCGACTTCGCGCGCGAGGCCGATAATCGACAGACAGTCGCCCCGATTCGGGGTGATTTCGACATCGAGTACCGTATCGTCCATTTCGAGGTATTGCGAAAGATCGACGCCGAGCGGTGCATTGGCGGGCAATTCGAGAATGCCCCCGTGGTCTGCTGACAATCCAAGTTCGCGCTCGGAGCAGAGCATCCCGTTGGACTCGACGCCGCGAATCACAGCCGCCGTTAGCGGTGGTTCTTTGCCCAACTGCGCCCCAACGCGAGCCAGAGCGACCGTGATTCCGGCGCGGGCGTTGGGAGCGCCGCACACGACACGGAAACGCCCAGCCGCACCGGCGTCAACCTCGCATAGGCTCAGCCGGTCGGCATTGGGATGGCGCCCAGCGTCGAGCACTTTTGCGACTATGACGCCGCGAAACGCAGGCGCAACTTTTTCGATATTCTCGACAACCAGTCCGGCCACGCTCAACCGATCCGCAATTTGCTGGGCGGTTGCGTCAACCTGCACGAACTTGCGCATCCAGCCGAGGGGCAGTTTCATCGCGTACCTCCGCTGATCGCGGAAAACTGAGCCAGGAACCGAAGATCGTTTTCGAAAAATAAACGCATATCGTCGATGCCGAGCGCCATTAATCCGGTGCGCTCTACGCCCATCCCGAATGCGAACCCGCCGTATTCATCCGGATCGAGTTTGACCGCGCGGAGCACGTTTGGATGGATCATTCCGCATCCGAGCACTTCGGTCCATCCGCTTTGCTTGCAGACGGGGCATCCAGCGCCTGCGCATAGAAGGCAATGAATATCGAGTTCGGCGCTGGGCTCCGTGAAGGGAAAAAAGCTCGCGCGAAAGCGGACCTTGGTGTCGGGTCCAAAGAACGCGCGCGCGAACTCGGCGAGAAGCCCCTTGAGGTGCGCCATCGTGATGCGTCCTCTACGATCGACCATGAAGCCCTCGATCTGGGTGAACATCGGCGAGGCTCGCACGCTCAAATCATCGCGCCGGTAACATTTGCCGGGACAGACGACCGCCAGCGGAGGCCGCCGCCGTTCCATCACGCGGATCTGCCCGTTGCTCGTATGCGTGCGCAACAGCATCGCGCCCGGCACGAAAAAAGTATCTTGCATTTCGCGCGCCGGGTGATTCGGTGGAAAATTCAGCGCGCCGAAATTGTGGAAATCGTCTTCGATGTCCTGGGTATTTTCGACCTCGAAGCCCATCGCAACCAGGATCGCCAGCATCCGCTCGAGGATTTGCGTTACCGGGTGAATCCGCCCGCGCGGAACTTTCGCGCCGGGAAGCGTTACATCGAGTGCGGCCTCGGACAAGGAGCGGTCGAGCGCGAGCTGTTGATTGCGCGACTTGAGCTCTTCGATGCGAGCTTCGATTTCGCGTTTGATCTGGTTGACGAGCTGTCCGAGCATCGGGCGCTCCGCCTGCGGAACGTCGCGCATTCCGCGCATGATTTCGGTGAGCTCGCCGGCGCGGCCGAGCGTGCGGATGCGGACCGCTTCGATTGCCGCCTCGCTCGCATCGTCGGCCAGTTCGGCCAATGAGCGACGCCTGATTTCCTCGAGTTGCTCTTTCATCGATCAGATCTCCAAAGTTATACGCGCGCCGGCGCGCCGGAAAACAAAAGACCATGTGGCAACCCACATGGTCTTTTGGTGCGCGGCGCCGGGAACGGCGCGACTTCAGGCGGCCAGGCCGAGCGCCGTTTTGGCCGTGCGCACCAGCTCGGTAAACAAGCCGTCGCGCTCCTTGGCCAGCACGGCAAGCTGCTTGCGATCGACCTCTACGCCGGCCTTTTTGAGCCCGTCGATAAACCTGCTGTAGGACAAGCCGTGCTCGCGTGCGAGGGCGTTGATGCGCTGGACCCAGAGTGCGCGGTAATCGCGTTTCTTTTGCTTGCGATCGCGGTAAGCGTAGGTAAGGCCCTTCTCGAAGGTATTGCGGGCCTGGCGGTAAAGCTTGCGCCCGCCGACAAAACCGGCGGCGAGTTTGAGCTGGCGTTTATGTCGGCGGCGGGTTTTAGGTCCGCCTTTTGCGCGCGGCATTGGGGTTCAGTCCTTTTCTCGATTGCTTGGTATTGTGTGATTTTTTCGATGTGATCGCTACAGCTTCGCGCTATGCGTTTGGCATCAGGCGTTTGACCGCCACGCTTTCGGTCTTTCCAAGGATACCCGGCTTGCGCAATCGGCGTTTGTGATTGCGGTTTTTGGCCCAGGCGTGATGGCGCGAGTAGGCCTTCTTGTACTTCACCTTGCCGCTCTTGGTGGTGCGAAAACGCTTGGCGGCGGCGCGATTGGTCTTGAGTTTCGGCATCGGTCTGCTCGCTTTCGAAATCGAGAATAAGAGCCTCTATCGCGGGGTCAGCAAGACCGACATGTTGCGCCCTTCCATCCGGGTTCCCCCGTCCGGCTGCGCGACATCGTTGACATCCAGTACGATACGGTCCAGCAGGGCCCGTCCCAGTTCCGGATGGGTAATCTCGCGTCCGCGAAACGAAACCGAGAGCTTAACACGCTGCCCTTCACCAATAAAGCGCCGGATATGATTGATTTTGAAAGCAACGTCGTGGTCGCCGGTCCGCGCGCCCATTTTGACCTCCTTGATCGAGGTCGCCGTGGCATGGCGCTTGGAATCGTGTTGCTTCTTTTTCAGCGAATAACGGTATTTGTCGAAGTCGGTGATCCGGCATACCGGCGGCTTGGCGGTCGAGGAAACCTCGACCAAATCGAGTCCCTTGCTCTCTGCGATGCGGATAGCTTCGCGCACGGGCAGGACTCCCACTTGGGTTCCGTCGGAATCGATCACGCGGACTTCGGGAGCACGGATTAGCTGATTGACGCGAATCGCGGGCTCTCGCGATGGTGGCGTTCTGAAATCTCGGCGAATATTGCACCTCCTCCGGCGCGACGGCCGGAATCCTGTTTATCATTTGCCCGCCATCATGCGGGCAGCGGCTCCTTGCGCATAAGTCCCAAGAGATCATCGACCGATAAAGCCTGGCTTTTCGAGCCGCGCAGCAATCGCAGCGAGACCGTGCGCGCGGCCGCCTCGCGCTCGCCTACGACGACCATGTACGGCACCTTGGCGAGTTCGGCTTCGCGCACCTTGAAGCCGAGCTTCTCGTTACGCAAGTCGGGAGTGGCGCGAAAGCCGGCGCGGCGGATCAGGTCCGCGACCTCGCGTGCGTAATCCTCGACCTTTTCGCTCAGCGAGAGCACGCGCGCCTGCTCGGGTGCGAGCCAGAAAGGCAGCACGCCGCCGGTATGCTCGAGCAACACGGCGATAGACCTTTCGAGCGATCCCAAGATCGCGCGATGGATCATCACGGGGCGTTCCTCGGTGCCGGCGCTCGAGGTGTAGGTGAGATCGAAGCGCTCGGGCATGTTGTAATCGACTTGAATCGTCGCGACCTGCCATTTGCGCTTGAGCGCGTCAGGCACATAGATCTCGATCTTCGGACCATAGAACGCGCCTTCGCCCGGATTGATCTCAAACAGGATCTCGTTACGGCTCATGGCGCTGGCAAGCTTGCCCTCGCTGATCTGCCATTGCTCTTCGCTGCCAAGGTGATGCTGCGGCATGGTAGCGAGCTTGAACTCGACGCGCTCGAAGCCGAGCGTCGTGTAGACTTCCCGGACCATCGCCAGGTTTGCGGCCACCTCGCCTTCGACCTGAGCCTCGGTGCAAAAGATATGCGCGTCGTCCTGCGACATCACGCGTACCCGGGTTAGTCCGTGCAAGGTGCCTGAACGTTCGGCGCGATGCAGCCGAGAAAACTCGGCGAAGCGCAACGGCAAGTCGCGGTACGAACGCTTTTCCGAGCGGTAAACGAACGTGTGCCCGGGGCAGTTCATAGGCTTGAGGCCGTAGCCGTGACGCCATCCGTCGTGACTGGTGTCGATCTTTGCCTCGGGCGTATCAGGGTCGAGCGTCAAGAACATGTTTTCGCGAAAATTATCCCAATGCCCAGAAGTCTGAAACATTTCGTTCTTGAACACCAGCGGCGTGATTACTTCCTGGTATCCAGAGCGGCGATAGAGCCGCCGGATATAATCGGTCAGCTCGTTGAAGATTATGAGACCCTTGGGCAGATAGAATGGCATCCCCGGTGAGATCGGATCGAAGAAAAACAAACCCATCTCACGGCCAAGCTTGCGATGGTCGCGATTGCGGGCGAGTTCGAGCAGCGCGAGGTGCTCTTCGAGCGCTTCCTTGGTGGCGAAGGCGGTACCGTAAATCCGCGAGAGCATCGCGTTGTGCTCGTCGCCGCGCCAGTACGCTCCGGCGACGCTCTGGAGCTTGAAGGCGCGCAGGTAGCGGGTCGAGGGAACATGCGGCCCGCGGCAGAGATCCATCCAGTCGCCTTGTTTATAAATTGAGACGGTCGGATCGGCGATCCCCTCGATAATCTCGACCTTGTACTTCTCGCCCATCGAGGCGAAGGTCTTGATCGCTTCGGTGCGAGACATCTCGACCCGCTCGATCTTCAAATCGGCCTTGGCGAGTTCCTTCATCTTCGCTTCGATCTTCGGCAGATCGTCTGCCGTAATGGGCCGCGCGGAGCCATAGGAATTGCCGCTGCCCGTGCCAGAGCCGTCGGGCCGCGCGGAGCCATAGGAATTGCCGCTGCCCGTGCCAGAGCCATCGAGCCGCGCGGAGCCATAAGAAGAATCGCCGATGCCCGTGCCAGAGCCATCGGGCGTCGCGAAGTCATAGAAAAAGCCGTCCTCGATGACAGGGCCGATTGT
>JAJZAG010000201.1 GCA_021799555.1 Deltaproteobacteria bacterium
CGCCTTGACCAGTTGAACGAAGCCAAGCCCGAATGCGTGGCGGTCGGATGCCCTTTTTGCATGACAATGATTGAGGATGCAGTAAAATCCCGCTCGCTCGAAGAGACGATGCGCGTGCGCGACCTCGCCGAGCTGCTCGCCGAAGCCACCGGTGCCCAAGTGAAATGAAGCCGATGGAGCTCGATATGCGCAATCATGGGTTCACTTGGAAGCCGGCTCGTGGTCCGTTTCGTTTGATCGACGAGGCGCAGGCGCGCTCGTTTAACGAGCGCGGGTTTTTCCTCGTGGAAAATGCGCTCGATCGGCCCGCACTCGAACGCACAATCGACGCGATCGCCCCGTGGGAGGAAAAAGGCGAGGAATATCTGCGCACCCAACCGAACAAGCGGATGTTTATCGCCGAAGCCGACGGAATCACTTTCACTGTGCACCTCGTCAAACGATCGTGGACGCTGCGCCAGCTTTCCGCGGCGCCGGTCTTCGCCGATCTTTGCCACGACCTGATCGGCCGGGACGTCCGCCTCTATTGGGATCAGGCAGTGTACAAAAAACCCGGCTATCCCAAGCCGTTCCCGTGGCATCAGGACAATGGCTATACTTACGTCGAACCTCAGCAATATTTGACTTGCTGGATCGCGCTCACCGACGCCGACGAATCGAATGGATGCCCATGGGTCGTTCCCGGCAGCCATCTGCGCGGCACGCTCAAGCATCATCTGACCGAACTCGGATGGGTCTGCCGCATTGAGGACGGTCCTGAAGCGACGCCGGTTCCCGCGCACGCCGGCGACGTGGTGGTGTTTTCGTCGCTAACACCGCATCGCACGGGGCCGAATCTGACGCAAGAAGTTCGCAAGACGTACATCCTGCAATACGCTCCCGAAGGCGCCCGCGTGGTCGAGTCTGACGCGCTCTGCAACGCGCCGGATCGCCAATATCCGATCGTGAAAGACGGCAACCGCGTCGCGCCGCCGCCGCTCTAATTCCCGATTTAAGCTCCCTTGCGGCCTGAAGACCTTCCACCGATTCCACTTGTCCGAATTCGCGGGCCGGGCTAATTCTTGTCCTCATGGATATCGGAAAAGTTGGAATGTGGTTTTTCCTCGATGCGATGAGCGCGCCGCAAAGCGCCGAGTTCGCACAAAAGGTCGAAAAAGCCGGCTACAAGACGCTCTGGATTCCCGAGGCAATCGGCCGCGAGCCTTTCGCCCACGCAGCCTATCTGCTGACCAAAACGGACCGGCTAAACATCGCCACCGGCATCGCGAATATTTGGGCGCGCGACGCGATCACGATGTCCGCCGCGTCGAAAACCGTCGCCGAGCTATCCGGAAATCGCTTCATGCTCGGAATTGGCGTCAGCCACAAGCCGCTCGTCAGCAATTTGCGCGGCCATAATTACGACAAGCCCTACAGCTTCATGAAGGAATATCTTCCCAAAATGAAAGCCGCCCTCTACGGCGCACCGAAACCCAGCGAGGAAGTCCCAGTCGTGCTTGCCGCACTGCATCCGAAGATGCTCGCGCTGGCCGCTAGCGAGGCCAACGGCACCCATACTTATTTCGTGCCGCCGGAGCATACCGCCAAGGCGCGTGCTGCAATCGGGCCCAAGCCGATGATCTGCGCCGCCCAAGCCGTCATCCTCGAGACCGACGCCGCCAAGGCACGCGCCGCCGCGAGGCTTTATATGAAGACCTATGTTCCGCGGCTGCCTAATTACACGAACAATCTCAAGGCGCTCGGATGGGGCGATGCCGAGTTCGAAAACGGATGCAGCGATCGGCTGGTCGACGCGATCGTCGCGTGGGGGACCGAGGAAAAAATTCGCGACCGCATCGATGCGCATTTGAAGGCCGGCGCAACCCATGTGTGCATCCTGCCGATCCGCGCCGACAACGCGTTGCTTCCGGACCTGCGCGTGGTTGAAGCATTCGGCGGCCGTTAAGCCGGAGTTGCGATGCGTGATCACGGCAGTATGGTGATATCGCGCGGGCGCGCGGCCGTGATTCCTATTATTGCGCTCGCGCTTGGGCTCTCCGGATGCTTTGCGTCGCAAAAGGAGCAGCAGGCCGAAGACGCCGAAGCCGCGGCCTCGCGCGCGCAGGAATCCGCCGCGAAGGCGGAAGATGCCGCGGCCAAGGCGCTCGACGCCGCGCAGAAAGCGACGGTCGCGGCCGACCGCGCGACGGCCGCCGTCGAGGAGGCGACCAAGGCCCTTGATCGCGCCTCAGATCACCTCGAGCAGATGCGGCAGTATCAGGAAAAGCGCAACGCCGAGCGCCGCAAGCATCGCAAAATAACGAAGGCGAAGAAGAGCGCACCGCTCAAAAGCGCCGTTGTAGCTCCCGCCGCGGCAGCGTCGCCCGCTCATGGCGCCTCCGCCGCCGATCCGATGCCGTCCGCTGCTGGATCAGCGCCGTCCAGCGCGCTGTCCGCGCCGCCCGCCAAATGAGGCGCGGCAATCGGCGCGCAAACCGGGTACACTCAAACCAGCCCGGCGTGGCGCGATTGCGCGCCTTTCGGAGGGAGATTCACAAGTGCCGGAAACCACGCCCGCCAAGACCGAAGCTCAAGTCCGCGGCGAGTTGATCGCGCCGCCGGTACGGCGCCATGCCTGGATCAATATCGCGGGTCCCCTGTGCGCGATCTTTCTTGGAATCGCCGGCGCTGCGATGTACTTAAAGCCGATCGGGACGCTCAGATGGCTCCAGCAGACTCGCCTCGCGTGGTCTGGCGTCGAGCTGAACGAAATCTCCCTCGATGACGGCCTGATGACCTATTACATCACCGGAGGATATTGGGATCAGGACCCGGTCGTGATGGTCCACGGGTTGGGTCCGAATGCGGCGCTGGTCTGGCGCGGCGTTATCAAGCCGGTCTCCGACGCGCATTATAAAGTCGTTGCGCCCAATCTGTTTGGCTTCGCGGGCTCCGACCATCCGCAAATCAATTACACTATTGCCTACGAGGCGGGCGCCCTCGCGCAACTGATCGCCAAGCTCAAACTCGAACATGTCAATCTAATCGGCTCCGACCTCGGCGCCGACGTCGCGCTCTACTACGCCGTCGATCATCCTGACAAGGTAGAGCGCTTGATCCTCGTCTCAGGCGGGATGTTCGGCAAGGCGGGCGCCGAACGGCTGCGCAAAGGGATGCTCCCGACAACTCCCGGCGCGATTAATGATTACATCGCGCAGAGCTTTTTCGATCTGCCGCCGATGCCGGATTTCATGAATCAGCGGATGCTCGCGGCGCTTGCTGACGACATGCCCGCGCAAACCGACATGCTCAATTCGGTGCCTGCGGACGAGGCGCATATCCGTTCGAAGATTGGGCAAATCTTCAACACGCTCACGATAATCCTCTACGGTGCGAAAAATCCTTATTTCTCCGCGCGCGAGGCCGACTCGTTGCACGCCGCCCTTCCCGGTTCCGCGACGGTGGTGTTCAAGACCTCAGGACCGTTCCCTCAACTCGAACATCCCGACGACTTCGCCGATTCGGTTATTTTCATAGTCAAGCAATCCGAAGGCGGCAATTGAGAACCACCCGCCACGTGATGAGCCGGTTCGATGAGCCAACCGAGTTTTTCAGGCCGCCAATCGCGTGTCACTGCCGTTGGGCGCTTAAAAGCCGATGAATGGCGCGGGAGAATTCGAGCAAGTCGAGTAAGTGCGCTCAAAGTTTGGACACTTGGTGACGCTTGATGCTCTTCGCGCCAGCCGTCGATGCGGACATGATCTTCGTGTCAGAGGACACAGGACCCTGCAGACCAGAAGTGATCAGAGATGACACCGGCATGAAAGCCGTCCAAGACGCGCGCTTCGGGAAAAAGCTCGTCTTACGCGAATCTGAGCCAATCTGGTTGTCTTATCGCCGGATACCGCACTTTGTTGCCGCGTTGCTACGAGAAAGAAGAGGAGTTCGTCCTCGTCGTCGAAGGGGCGCCCAGGGTCTGGATCGACGGCAACTTGCATCAGCACGTAGCCAGCAACGTCATCCTCAACTGGCCCGCAATTCATTACCAGCAGGATTCTTGTGCGTGTTTTTCGCCGATCCAGACGGAATAAAACTCGAATTTTGCAACGGGACGGAAAACTCTGACGCACGGGAGTATCCATCTGCGGAATCAGTGGTGAGATCACAACAATGGTAAAATTCGACCACATGACGTTGCCGGTCACGAATGTCCGCAAGTCGCGCGACTGGTATGTCAAGACTCTCGGATTCAAAGTCGAATTCGAGCGCGCCAGTATCGTCGCGCTCCAAGACAGCGCCGGGTTTACTATCTTTCTATCGAAGACCACCAAAAAACTTGCAGGCGCGAAGATTACCCTCACTCTTCAGGTCAAGAGCGTCGATCGCACCCATCAAGAACTCGCTGGCAAAGGGATAAAATTTGCGCATCAGCCGCAGAACCTGTTCTGGGGTTATGGCGCGGAACTTCTCGACCCGGATGGCTATATGATCAACCTTTGGGACCGAGTCTCGATGCGCAAGGCGATGCGCACCAAGTCTTAATGACGGCGTCAAGCTCGCGTTCCAGCGGAATCCGTGGCGTTTATCAAGCGGACCAACCGCCGCTGCCAGCCGTTTCTTCAGTTCACCTATCAGACCGCCGCTTTCAGATGCCGCCCGACGCACCTTCGCTGAAACCAATTCTTATGGCTGTTCCAATCGATCGCTTGTGCCTGCCGACCTGTCCGGAACTTCCTCAGGCGGCACGCCCCAAACATTTCGACGGTGTCGGCTTAAAAATGGGTGATACCTTCGCCGTCGGGATGGCGGACTGACGATGGCTTCGGCTTTCGATACTGGAAGGAAATCCTGCAGGTGGTGCAGGTGCCTTCTGGCTGTTGGTTGCCGGCTTTGCGGACCAGCTTGACGTAGCGTACGGCGCCGTCGCTGCATAGGTGGCTTGCGACCGGATAGTCGTACACGGTTCGGACCGCGGTGGGTCGATCGTTCATTTTTCTTCGGTTAACGCTCCTTCAGACTCAGTATCAGTCCGACCATTTTCGCGAGTTCCATTAAGATCCCACGCGGTGAGCGCTGCGACTGGTCGCAGCGCCTCCGACGTATGATCCATAAATAGTGATTTGTGGTCCGCGATCAATCACTAGCGGACGTTTGACGAAAATATTTATTCACCGCGACCGCCGCTTCACCTCAAAAGTGACGATCTCAAAGGGACGAAGCTCTAGGTCGATGGCGCCGCCGCGCCTCCGTCGCATCCCGGAACGTTTCACCGCATTCCCGGCCAGATCGATTACGCGCGCTCGCGTCGCTTCGGGAAACGTGAACCGCGCTCGTTCCACCTGGGGCGAAGTGCTGAAGACCCTGGCGCGGTACGCTTCGGAGCGGGGCGCGGGTCGCGCAGAGGAAAACACCACGCGGCGATTGTCGCATGCAATGAGCGCGGGCGGTGTCGAGAACGACCGCTGCGCCGCGAAGATCCGCGGCGGAGCGGCATAGGCGGCGACGCGCTGGAAGATATCGCTCTCGAGCAGAGTTCCGCTCGCCGTCGCAATCGCGAACTCGAAGCGATGCTCCCCCAGCTCCTGCGCGCCGGGAGTCTCGAGTTCGGGTCCGGCACCGCCGCGCCTGGTGGCAAGATCGGACCGCGAAAGCCATCCAACTGCGCGAATCAGGGTCAAGAGAATCGTCGAACCGGACGACTCGGTGCGGACTTCCGCTTCGTAGAGACCCCGGCTCAGCAGAGCGGCCGAATAATCCGCCGTTTCGACGGCGGTGAATGTGCGATGCGGCGCGGTCGGGTAGATGTCCTCGGTTCCTGCGCCCTCGGCGGGCTCGAGCGGGCGCCGCACGAATCCGAAACTCGTGTCGCTAACGGCTTCACGAGCGGCGACAGGCGTGGTCAGCGCCACTCGCAACCGATGGTCCCGCGAGCGATTGTTTACTGTGGCTTCAAAATCGATTCGGTCGAGGCCTTGGTATAGCGTTGCCGCAAGTTCGATCGAAAGCGGCTCAATAGCCTCGCTCCGCGCGGCGCGGCCCGGCGCGAGCGCGACAGGAACCGCGTATTCGGCAGAGACCGTGATTCGCTTGCGGACCGGCCCGTCCTCGACAACTAACGCCGCTATTCTTGACGGCGCGGTAATCGTAGCCGCATCCGGAACCGGATCGTAATTGTACTCGTCGCCGCGGTCGCCGTCGTCCTCGAAATGCAGCCCGATCCGCCGATCTGCGCGCAAGTCTTCGATCTCGATTCCGAGCGCCGAAGCACGGACGCGGTAAAATTCATTTTCGATGCAGTCGCACGGCGCGGCCGGCTCAGGCAGCGAGGCGGCGCGCTCGATCCGATAGAAGCTAAAACCTGCCTGCGTCAGGTTTTCGGCCACGAACGCGACCGCGCATCGCGCAATATTCGTCGCCCGAATCCGCACCGTCGCGTGGTCAGGAATTGTCACGCGGATCGTGCGGCGAAATTCCTCGAGGTCGATCTCGCTCGTGGCTGCGCGGCTCATCGTCAGCAAAAGCTCGAATCGTTCCGCATCGATCTGCTTCAACTCGTAGCGATTTACGGTCCTCCCCATCAGCGTCGGATGGCTCAGAGCGGCCACGAGCGGCTTGAAGTCGGCGGCGCGCAACTCGGTTTCGAAAGCGCGTGCGACGCGCGAAACGGTCGCCGCGAGCGGAATCAGCTTGGCATCAGCGCCGCGAACGACGTAATCCGCACTGGGATCGCCAAGCTCGATCTCGCCGCTTATGAGCGCTTTTGCGGCGAAACTCGGATTGAACACCGCGACCGTGGCGCCGATTGTGTCGCCGCGGTTTAGAATTTCAGCAGCGGCGGCGCGCGCGATGTTCTCGGCGATTAAGGCCGCCTGGTCGAATCGGTAACGCATGTCGGCGTGGACCTGATCAACCGAGCATCCGCAGATCGAGTCGTGAGGATGGTTTTGCAGCTCGGTGCGCCATGCGAGGTCAAGGAATTCGCGATGGTTCGAGTTTTCCCCCAAGGCTGAAGCGAGCGCGGCGAGCGGGTCGGCCAGCCGCTCGAGAAAGTAGCAGTTGGCGAAATCGCGTTGCTTGATCCAAGTGCGCGCCGACGTAACCCCCGGGAGCAGATGGGTGCGTAGCGGCGAACTCACGGCGAGC
>JAJZAG010000005.1 GCA_021799555.1 Deltaproteobacteria bacterium
CCTGATGCGCCTCGCCATCGCGGCGATCCTGCCGATATGGGCGCTCGCGATGCTTGCGATCGGACTCGAATACCAATCGCCGTGGTGGATCGGTACCGGCCTCGTAGTCGGCGTGGTGGGCGCTCTGATGCTCGCCGGAAGTCCGCTTGCGGACCTAATCATGAAGGATCGCTGAATACCCGCGGTTGATTTGCCCGCTCTTTGTTCGGCGGCTATTCTCGCATTGCATGCCGATCTTCGAATATCAGTGTTCGCGTTGCAGGAAGGTAAGCTCGCACGTCGTGCTGAACCCAAAGCATCGCGAGCGCAGACTATGTCCCGACTGCGGAGCGTCGCGGCTTAAGCGCGTTATGTCGGCGTTCGCGGTGGTCGAGAGCGAAGCGTCGCGGCTGGCGAATTTCGACACTTCGAAACCACGCGACGAATCATTCTACCGCGACTCGCGCAATATCGGATTGTGGGCCAAGAAACGCGCCCGCGATCTGGGCGTCGATTTGGGAACCAAGTTCGACGCGACCGTCGAAAAGGCGCGCACCGGCAAACTCATCAAGGATATGGAGTAAATGCGATGGCCGCGGCCGGAGCGATTGCCGAATTGGTTGCCCCATCGCGGTGGCGTGGCAGGGATGCAGCCGTGGTTATCTGATGAATACGCGGTCGTGATGCAGCGAGGGCGGAAAAAATGAGCGACGAAAAAGATCGTCTGGGCGACAAGTTTCGCGATGTCGAAGCGGCGCGCGAGTCCGAATGGGCGCGCAAGCACGACCAGGAACTGCTCGAAAAATTGCGCGCGCGCGTCAAAGTAACGCTCAAATGCCCTGTTTGCCAGCGCCCGCTCGCTGAACGTGTCGTCGGTGGAATCGCGATGCTGGCGTGTCCGAAGGGTGACGGGGCGTGGCTCGACTCGCACGCGCTCGAAAGCCTCGTGAAATCGCGCAAGTAGCGCGCGGAGCCGGTGGGAGCGCGATTTCCAGAGCTGCCGCCCTGAAGAAGCGCCGCTTAAGTATTGGCGAGCGTCAGTTGAAGCCACCCTGCTTGACAGTTCGATCGGGGCCAACTAATTGAGGGATCGGTAAACCACTCATGTATCTGAACTTCGGTGTGCCGCTCGCCCTGACCGTGATCGGAATCGGTTTCGTTGCGCTGATGTTCGGCTTGCAGAAGCTGCTCGCGCCGAACAATCCATATCCGCGCAAGCTGATTCCCTACGAGTGCGGCGAGCCGCCGACGGGACGCGCGTGGATTAACTTTAACGTGCGATTTTATCTAATCGCGCTAATCTTCGTTGTATTCGAAGTCGAGGTCGCCTTCGTGTATCCGATCGCCGCCGTCTATCTCGATTGGGTGCGGCGCGGCGCGGCGCTCGCCGCGCTGAGCGAAATTCTGGTCTTTCTGCTTATCCTGTTCGCGGGACTCGCCTATGTGTGGGTCAAGCATGACCTCGAATGGATCAAAAAGGTTCCGGAGTAGAGGGGAACGGGGACGATTCAATTATGTCGCTGCTCAATACGTTGCCGGATTATGTGCTCACCACCAAGACCGATGAGCTGCTCAACTGGATGCGCAAGTCGAGCCTCTGGTACATGCTTTTCGGCCTTGCCTGTTGCGCGATCGAATTGATGCATACCGGAGGGCCGCGCGCTGATATCGAACGCTTCGGCGCGACGCCGCGCGCCTCGGCGCGCCAATCCGACCTGATGATCGTGGCCGGCACCTTGACGCTCAAGATGGCGCTGCGCACGCGGCTCCTTTACGATCAAATGCCCGATCCCAAGTACGTCATCGCGATGGGTAGTTGCGCGAGCTGCGGCGGGCTGTTTCAGCTCGCCTATTCGGTCTGCGACGGCGTGGACAAGATTCTGCCCGTCGATGTGTACGTACCCGGATGCCCGCCGCGTCCCGAGGCGCTCACCGAGGGCCTGCTCAAGCTACAGGAAAAGATTATGACCGAGCGCTGGCTGTCGCGCGGAAACGCAAGCCACAATGGCGTGACCGCCGCCTGAGCGATGGAAGCGCTCGCGATATATCAGCGGCTTGCCGAGCAGTTCGGCGACCGCATTCTCGAAACGGTCAGCAAGAAGCCCGATCCATTCTGCGTCGTCGATCCCGCGGCGATTGTCGAGGTCGCGCAATACCTGCACGACGACCCCGAGCTCGCGATGGATTGTCTATCGAACCAGAGCGGCGTCGATTACAAAGATCGCATCGAGGTCGTCTATCACCTGTTCTCCTACTCGCATCGTCATGGCGCCGTGCTGAAGGTCAAGCTCCCGCGCGAAAATCCGGCGGTCCGGACCGTCGAGAGCGTCTGGAAATCCGCCAACTGGATGGAGCGCGAAATCTTCGACCTGCTCGGCGTGACCTTTGACGGCCACAGCGATCTGCGCCGGATTCTGCTGCCCGAGGATTGGGTGGGATATCCTCTGCGCAAGGATTTCGTCGAGCCGCTCGAATATCATGGAATCTCAACCGTCCGCGAAAGTCCGATTCTCCGGCTCGACCCGAAGGCCAAATGAACACGCTGCGCACCGAAGAAATGACCCTCAACATGGGTCCGCAGCATCCCTCGACTCATGGCGTGCTGCGCTTTATCGTCCGCGCCGACGGCGAGGTGATGCGCGAGGCTGTGCCCGACGTGGGCTACCTGCATCGTTCGATTGAGAAAATCGCCGAGAAGGTCGGCTATCACGGCTTCATGCCCTATACCGATCGCGTCGATTACGTGTGCGCGATGTTCACGAATCAGGGATGGGGCATGGCGTGCGAGAAGCTGGCCGGAATCGAGGTGCCGCGCCGCGGCGAGTATTGCCGCGTTATCGCCGCCGAGTTCAACCGAATCGCCTCGCATCTGCTTTCGGTCGGCACGATGGCGATGGATATCGGCGCGATGACGCCGTTCACCCATGCGATCCGCGAGCGCGAAATGATCAACGACCTGATCGAAGAACTCTGCGGCGCGCGCCTGACCTTCAACTACATGCGAATCGGCGGAGTGGGCTTCGATCTCCCGCCTGGATGGCGCGAGAAGGCGCTTGCCTACCTCGACCATTTCGACCCGATTCTCGAGGAATACAACGCCCTCATCTCGTACAATAAGATTTATATCGAGCGGCTGGCCAATGTCGGCGTGATCGCCGCCGATGATGCTGTCAATTACAACCTCGTCGGCCCCAATCTGCGCGCCTGCGGCGTCAAGTGGGACATCCGCAAGGATATTCCCTACTCGGTCTATCCCGATTTCGAGTTCGAGGTTCCGATCGGCAGCGGACAATGGGGCACGCTCGGCGACGCGATGGATCGCTACATGGTCCGGATTCGCGAGATGGCCGAGTCCTCGAAAATCCTGCGCCAGGCGCTCAAGCAACTGCCGCCGGGCTCCGTGCTCGCCAAAGTGCCGCGCAACTTCAAGCCGCCCGCCGGCGAATGTCAGATCCGTGTCGAGTCCGCCCGCGGCGACATGGGATGGTACGTCGTCAGCGACGGCACCGCGTTTCCGTGGCGGGTCCACGTGCGCACCGGCTCGTTCGCCGCGATGGGAATAACGCAGAAGCTCTCGCGCGGGCTGATGATCGCCGACCTGGTTACGCTCATCGCGAGCCTCGACGTTATCGCGCCGGAGATTGATCGCTGAATCGCCATGCGCACGCTCGTGCAAACCCTGCTCGCATCGGGATTCTTCGGCAGAAACACCCCCTATGATCTGGTCGCCGCGATTGCCGTCTTTGTCCTGAGCGCCGCGGTCTTTTTGGGCGTTGCCTTTCCCTTCGCAGGAATCGTCAGCTGGGTCGAGCGCCGCGTATGGGCGCGCATCCAGTCGCGCGTCGGCCCTAATCGCGTGGGCCCCAACGGCTTCCTCCAATGGCTCGCCGACGGCGTCAAGCATGTCTGTAAGGAGGATATCGTCCCAACCGACGCCGACCCCGTCCTGTTCAAGATGGCGCCGTACCTGGTGGTGCTCGCCTTCGTGCTGCCGTGGGCGGTGATGCCGTTTTCCTCGGCGCTGATCCTGGCGGATCTGAATGTCGGGATTCTCTACATGACGGCCGTGACCGCGATCACCGTGGTTGGCGTGCTGATGGCGGGCTGGGCGTCAAATGACAAGTGGTCGCTGATCGGCGGTATCCGTTCGGCGGCGCAAATCGTCAGCTACGAGATACCCGCGGGGCTTTCGATCTTTCCCGTCGTGCTGATGACCGGCACGCTCTCGATGCAGGGGATAATCCGTGCGCAGGGATGGGCGCCGCAGCATTGGTTTTTGTTCGCCAATCCATTTACTTTCGTCGCCGCCAATATCCTGTTTATCTCAGCGCTCGCCGAGGGAAATCGGACCCCGTTCGATCTCCCCGAAGCCGAGTCCGAACTCGTCGCCGGATTTGCGACCGAGTACAGCGGAATGCGCTACCTGTTTTTCTTCATGGCCGAGTGGGGCAATTTGTTCATTATCGGCGCGATTATCGCGACCCTGTTCCTCGGCGGATGGCAGTTTCCGCGCGTCTCGAACAATCCCGTCGTCATGAATGTGCTCGAGCTAATCACCTTCAACGTCAAGGTCCTGTTCCTGGTTTTCGTCTCGATGTGGGTGCGTGGAACTCTGCCGCGCGTGCGAATCGATCAACTGATGACGCTATGCTGGAAGTATTTCGTGCCGATCGCGTTCGCCAACATGATTGGCACCGCGATCTGGGTCGCAATCTGGCCCGAGGGTAACCCGGTGGCCGGCTATATCATGTTCGCGGCGGGAATCGTCGTCGCGATCGTATTTATCCGGCGCGTGGTCTTTTACGCAAAACGCTCGCAGATGGAACTGTACTATTACCCGACTATCTAGAAGCGAATCTCCCGGCCCGTAGACGGAAAATATCATGGGTGCGATTGGCTCTTACGTCGAAAATATAAAAGACGCCGTCACCACGATCTTCGAAGGGATGGCGGTCACCGCGTCGCACTTCGTGCGCAAGCCGTACACCGTCCAGTACCCCGACCGCACCGAAGTCCGCGTCCAGGACACGCTGCCGTTCCGCTACCGCGGCATCCTTGAGGTCGATCTCGAAATCTGCACCGGATGTCTCGCCTGCGAGCGCGCCTGCCCGATCGATTGCATCGTGATCGCCGTCGAGAAAGATCCGGCCACGCGCGGCATGATCATCTCCCAGTTCGATATCGATATCGCCAAGTGCATGTTCTGCGGCCTGTGCAGCGAACCGTGTCCCACCGGATCGATCCATCATACGACCGAGTTCGAGGGCGCGGATTTCTCGCTCGAGAGCCTGATTCGGCGCTTCGTCAAAGAGCCGATTCACGCCTACAAGGCCAAAAAAGGCCCCGAAACCGATCCGCGCCTCGCGCCGATTCTCTCGCGCGGGATGCATTACCTAGACCAGTGGGCGCAGCCGGGCGGCGATAAACCCGCTGCCGGCACCGAGGAGTCTTAGCGCGGCGAGGCATTCGCGCGGCGTGGGGAGGGTTCGACTGCGATGCTCCAAAGCGTAATCTTCTATGCTCTTGCAGCGGGCACAATTGCCTCGGCGGCCGCGGTCGCGTTTTCGCGCAATATCGTTTATTCGACCTTCGCCCTGCTCGGCGCGTTTATGGGTGTGGTTGGGATTTATATCCTGCTCGCGGCGGATTTTGTCGCGATGGTGCAGTTGCTCGTCTATGTCGGCGGAATCCTCGTCTTGACGATATTCGCCGTGATGCTCACGCAGGGAATCGGCGACGTCACGATCTCGAACCGCGCGGTCGGTTCCGTCCCCGCGCTGGTTACCGTCGCGATCGCGGGCGCCGTGATGCTCTACGCTATCGCGCATACGCGATGGCATCAGGCGGCCCTCCATGCGGCCGCGCCGACCACCTACGGAATCGGCAACGCGTTTCTGGGCGACTACGTGCTGCCCTTCGAAGTCGCATCGCTGGTGCTGCTGGCCGCTTTGATCGGCGCGATCGTCATCTCGCGCCACGAGGCGCGGGAGTAAACGGAGGCGGGGTTTTCCATGAGCGGCGCAGTCGGACTCGACCACTACCTGGTCTTAAGTCTAATCATTTTCACCCTCGGAATGTTCACCGTGCTGACGCGCCGCAACGCGATCGGCATCTTGATGGGCGTCGAATTGATCCTCAACTCGGCCAATATCAACTATCTGGCGTTCGCCTACTACGGCGGCGCAAGGTACGACGGCCAGATTTTCGCCATCTTCGTGATCATGCTGGCCGCCGCCGAGGCGGTGATCGGTCTCGCCGTGGTCTTGGCGATCTACCAGAATTTCAGGACGATCGATGTCGGTGCGACCGAGAACCTCAGCGGATAGCGGCCGGGCGATGCGCGCGAAAAACGCGGCGTCACGCGCCGCGACCCATCGATTTTCCTTTTCGGCGGATCGGTTTTCTGCTTATATCAGCCGCGTGCCTGAAAGTGATGGCCGATGGCGGCGACGGCGGTGTGCGGCGCTTGATTCCTTCCGGCTGTTGAAAGCGGACCGTATTTGATGGACCACCCGGTTAGCATAAGCATTGTTCGCTATATTGTCGTACTGCCGCTTATCGGCGCCGCGATAAATTTCCTGGCCGGTGCCTGGCTCCAGAAGACCTTCGGCAAACGCATCATCTCCGTCCTCGGATGCGGTGTCGTAGCCCTCGCTTTCCTCCTCGCCGTGCGCGAGTTCTTCGCGATGCTAGCGCTCGCGCCTGATTCCCGCTTCATGCTCGATAGCTTGTGGCCGTGGATTCATTACGGCGGCCTCGATATCGATATCGCCTTTTGGCTCGACCCGCTCTCGATGGTGATGACGCTGGTCGTGACCGGCGTCGGCGGTCTGATTCACATCTACTCGACCGGCTACATGCACGAGGACGAATCGTATTGGCGCTTCTTCGGATGGCTCAATCTGTTCACTTTCGCGATGCTGGTGCTGGTGCTCGGCGACAACCTCTGGCTGATGTTCGTCGGATGGGAGGGCGTCGGGCTGTGCTCGTTCGCGCTGATCGGCTTCTGGTACAAGGTCTATCCGAATACCACCGCCGGCAATAAGGCGTTTATCGTCAACCGCATCGGCGACTTGGCCTTCGTAATCGCGCTCTACAGCCTGTTCGCGGCGCTCGGCGCCGTTGGCCATCCCACGCTCGTCACGCGCGAGGTCGCCAAATACGCGCCGATGCTCGCCGGGATGCCCGGTTATCTCGGCATGACGATGGTCACATTCGTCACGCTGATGATGTTCGCCGGCGCGACCGGAAAATCCGCGCAGATTCCCCTCTACGTATGGCTGCCCGACGCGATGGCGGGGCCGACTCCTGTCAGCGCCCTGATTCACGCGGCGACGATGGTCACCGCCGGCGTTTACATGGTCGCGCGGATGAACTTCATGTTCGTGATGGCGCCCGCGACCATGACGGTCGTAGCCGTCGTCGGCGGCCTGACCGCACTGTTCGCCGCAACGATCGGTATCGCCCAGAACGACATCAAGAAAGTTCTCGCTTACTCGACCGTCTCGCAGCTCGGCTACATGTTCGCCGGCCTGGGCGTCGGCGCGTTCACCGCCGGCGTCTTCCACCTGATGACGCATGCGTTCTTCAAGGCCTGCCTATTCCTCGGCGCGGGTTCTGTAATCCACTCGATGGGCGGGGAGCAGGATATGCGCAAAATGGGTGGCCTGCGCCATCACATGCCGATCACGTTTGCGACTTTCCTTGCCGCCACGCTGGCGATCTCGGGAGTGCCGCCGTTCGCCGGTTTCATGTCCAAAGACGAGATTATCTGGCAGGCCTTCGCTCACGGGCACACGGTCGTGTGGGGGATGCTGATGGTTGGCGCGGGGATCACCGTCTTCTACATGTTCCGGCAGGTCTATATGACCTTCTTCGGCGATTTTCGCGGCACCCACGAACAGGAGCATCATCTGCACGAATCGCCTCCTTCGATCGCCTACGTGCTGGTCGTGCTCGGATTGCTATCGGTCTTCGGCGGTCTCGTCAAAATTCCCGACTTTATCGCGACCTTCAAACCGTTCGAGACTTTTCTCGAACCCGTCTTCAGCTCGCCGCTGACACGCCAGGTCGTCGAAAGCGGCATCCATAGCCGCGGCACCGAGGCCGCGCTCGGCTTCGTGACCTTCACGATGGTGGTGCTGGGATGGCTCGTCGCGGACCTGATGTACCGGCAGAAGACTATCGATCCCGAACGTTTCAGCGCGGCGTTCGGCGGCGTTCCCTACAATTGGGTGCTGAACAAATACTTCGTCGATGAGTTTTACGATTTCACGGTCGTGCGGCCCTATCTCGCGATGACGCGGGCGCTGGCGTGGTTCGACTTGCACGTTATTGACGGAGTCGTCAATCTCGTCGCGACGGTGACGGTTCTCGTGGCGTGGCTGTCGGGCTTGTTCGACAGCTACGTCGTCGATGGACTCGTCAACGCCGCTTCGCTCGTCACGCTTGACGTCGGGGGAAGATTGCGCAAGCTGCAGACCGGATCGATTAACGGGTATCTATACGGAATTTTGGCCGCGGTGATGGTGATTCTGCTGGTGCGCGCGATGCTGCGCGTGTGAGCGCACGCGCCCCTCGGCAGACGACAGGATCGCTCGCGGAGCTGTTCCGCGGGCCACGAGAGCACTAGTCAAAATGAGCCACGCCCTTACGCTGATCACATTCATTCCGGTGGCCGCGATGGTCATCATCCTGAGCCTCCCGCCTGCGCTCAAAGACGGCGCCAAGTGGATTTCCGCCGTCGCCGCGGGCCTCCAGCTTCTGATCGCGCTCTGGATATTCCATCACTTCGACACCACGACCACGGCCGCCCAATTCGTCGACAAATTCGCGTGGATGCCCACCTATCACATCTCCTATTTCATGGGCGTGGACGGGATCAGCGTCTCGATGGTGCTGCTGACGGCGCTCATTTGCTTTATCTCCGTGTTCGCGAGCTTCGGGATCAACCGCGCCGAAAAAGCCTATTACGCGCTGCTGATGATGCTCGATGCGGGCATGATGGGCGTGTTCGTCTCGCTCGATTTCTTCCTGTTTTACATCTTCTGGGAAGTGATGCTGCTGCCGATGTACTTCCTGATCGGTGTGTGGGGTGGTCCGCGCCGCGAGTACGCCGCGATCAAGTTCTTTCTCTACACGCTGCTCGGCTCGGTGCTGATCCTGCTGGCGATGCTGGGGCTGTACTTTTACGGCGCGCAGAACACCTTTGACATGACGGTGCTGGCGGCCAACGCCTCGCACTACACGATCGGCTTTCAGCGCGTGGTCTGGATCGCGCTGTTTATCGGCTTCGCGATTAAAATTCCCGCCTTCCCGTTCCATACCTGGCTGCCCGACGCGCACGTCGAGGCACCCACCGCGATTTCCGTGATCCTGGCGGGCGTGCTGCTCAAGATGGGCACCTACGGAATCCTGCGCGTCAACTTCGCGATCCTGCCCGCCGCGACCCACGAACTCGCGTGGCTGTTCCTCGGCGTGATCGGAACGATCAATATCGTCTATGGCGCGATGTGCGCGATGGCGCAGACCGATTACAAAAAGCTTATCGCTTATTCCTCGATCAGCCACATGGGCTACGTGATGCTCGGAATCGCCTCGTTTACCGCCGCCGGTATCGACGGCGCGGTCCTCCAGATGTTCAATCACGGCACGATCACGGCGATGCTCTTTATCCTGGTCGGCGTGATTTACGACCGCGCGCATCATCGCGAGATCGCCGGTTTCGGCGGACTCGCCCAGCAGATGCCGATCTACGCCGGGATGACCGGATTCGCCTTCTTCGCCGGCATGGGGCTGCCGGGATTGTCGGCGTTCATCTCGGAAGTCCTGGTCCTGATCGGCGCGTGGCAGACCTATCCGCTGATGACGGTATTCGCCGCCGCGACCGCGATTCTCACCGCCGGATACCTGCTCTGGACCTATCAGCGCATCTACCTGGGGCCGTTCAACGAAAAGTACAAGGGCTTTGCCGACCTCTCATTCCGCGAGGGCTTCACGCTCGTTCCGCTGGCGATTATCGTGCTCATCCTCGGCGTTTACCCGCACGCGATTTTGGGCCTGCTCGATACCTCGCTGGCGCATCTCAACCAGGTCGTGCTCTCGACGCCGGCCTCCGCAATCGCGCTGCTGCACTGATTGGATGGGGCGCAGATGGACCTCGGTAATTACGCGAGCTTGGCGCACTTCGGGCCCGAACTGGTGCTCGGAGGTGGAATCCTTCTCCTCGTAATTCTTGACCTGCTCATGGCCGATAAGCGCCGCCTAGGCGATATCGCGCTCTTGATCGCGGTCGTCGCACTGCTCTTGATCGCGATGGAGCCGGTGACGCCCGGCGCGTGGCTGTTCCATCGCATGCTCGTGTTCGATTCCTTCGCGATCTTCTTCCGCGCGCTTATCGCGCTCGCCGCGATTGTCGCAATCTGGATGTCGATCGGCTCCGAGGAAGTCCTCGGATGCGATCAGGGCGAGTACTACGCGATCCTGCTCGCGAGCACCTTCGCGATGTTCCTGATGGCGGAGTCGGCCAATCTCTTGATGGCCTACCTCGCGTTGGAATTCGTCTCGCTCACCTCGTATATCCTGACCGGTTTTCTGCGCCATAACCGCCGCTCGCTCGAAGCCGCGCTCAAATATCTGATTTACGGCGGAGTCGCCTCGGGCACGATGATCTACGGGATGAGCTGGATCTTCGGAATTACCGGCTCGCTCGATTTCACCGTGATCAATCACGCCCTGACCACCCCCGGCGCGTTGCCGGTCCTGGCGGTCTTCATTTCGCTGGTGCTGATCCTGGCCGGGATGGGCTACAAGGTCGCCTCGGTGCCGTTTCACATGTGGGCCCCCGATGTCTACCAGGGCGCGCCGATTCCAATCACGACCTTTCTGGCGATCGGCTCGAAGGCCGCCGGCTTCGCCCTGTTGACCCGCTTTTTCTTCCCTGCGCTTTCGTCGCTGACGGCGGCCGGGAACTGGCAGGCGCTTAAGGGCGTCGATTGGCCCGAGCTTCTGCTGTTCATCTGCATGATTACGATGACGCTCGGCAATCTCGCCGCGCTGCAGCAATCCAACATGAAGCGCCTGCTGGCCTATTCTTCGATCGCGCAGGCAGGATACGCGTTGATGGGCTTCGTCGTGCTGTCGAACGACGGAATCCGCGCGATGCTGTTTTACCTGTTCGCGTATTACGTGATGGACGCGGGCGCGTTCCTGGTCGTGATGATCGTTGCGAACTCCACCGGACGCGAAGATATCGACGCCTACCGCGGGCTGGCGTGGCGCGGCGGAATCGTTCCCGCGGTAGCGCTGACGATCTTTCTCTTTTCACTCACCGGCATTCCGCTGACGATTGGATTTATCGGCAAATTCTATCTGTTCGCGGCCGTGATCCGTGGCCGCTTCTATCTGCTCGCGATTGTCGGCGTACTTAACTCGGTGGTCTCGCTCTACTATTACATGCGCCCGATCAAGACGATGTTTCTCGACACTCCGAACGGCGACGAAGGCGCGGTCACCGTGGACTTCTGGAACTACGGCCTGATGGGCGTGCTGGCCTGCGCCACAATCGTCCTCGGCCTCTACTGGGCCCCGGTCCTCGCCTTCGCCACCCGCTCCATGCACTTCTTCACCGGCCCCGTGTAAACACCCGCGCTCCGAAAAATCCCTCTTCCGCCGTAACGTGCGGGTGAGGGATATTCCGCCATCGTTCGCGCCAAGTGCCCCAAGCATCAGCACGATTCTCGAAGATAGTCCCCCTTCCCGCGCGGGAAGGGGCCAGCGGTTAGGTCGAGGACTTCATCCCGCGCCGCGCGCCCTCTGATTCCGCTGGATTGCTCGCTTGCGGACGATGGCAAGATGGGCGTGCGCGCGCGCATCGATGAGTTTTCCAGCGGCAACCGATTCGCCGCCCGGACCGAGGAGATGTCCGCGACGTGGCATGCGGAGTTTCAGCCGATGGGAGGAGGAGATGCGGATGGAAGCGGAAGCGTGGATCGAGCGGTTGCGCCTTGAGTGCTTCCGAATCAGCCAGGCGAAACTCTCAGTCGCGATAGGATGTTCGGCGACGCCGAGCAGCGGGGCGGCGAGGCTTCGCTCTGGTTCGGCTTGCGTGCATCGCGGGTGGGGTGCTCGACCCTCGAGGGCGGCTGGATTGTTCCCTTCCATCAATAATCGCGCGGCGCTTATGCGCCGCGCGGAATAAGGACCCTCACCTGACTTCTCCCTTTCAGGGCGAGGAATCAGATGGGCTGCGCGGGGCGCGGCGGAGTGCGCGCTTCGTAGTTCAAGTAATACTTTAACTGAAACGTGGAACTCGTTGTGCGCGTGAGGGATTCGGCGACCATAGCCACATTTGTTCATGGCTGAACAGTTCAGCCTTATGGCGGGGCCGATTTCGTGTAATTCTATCGGCATGAAACCCTCCCGCCATTACCCTCGATCGGCGTATCGCGGGAGTCCGGACCGCGTCCAGTACGCGGTTCTGGGCGCGATGGCCGGCTTTATCGGGGCGCCAGACCGCGGCGCAACGGCGTGCTTCTCCGGATTAGCGATTTTCGGCGGGGTGGCGCGCCTCGCTGGAACGCGATGCCTCGCCGCGGCGTCCGTCGCATCGGGGATTTTCCGGCGCGCGGGGGCGATCGACTCGGTGCGAAATCGCACCATACGAAGCCGTTGCGAAAAGGATATTATCCCGGCGGAGCCAAGCGAATCCTTCCCGGCGGTGCCCGCAAAAAACGCGAAACGAAGCCATCGCGGCGACGCCCGCCCGCGGCGCGCTCCGCTATTCGAACACGATCGTTCGATTGCGATGCGTCAGCACCTGCTTGTTCAGATGCGCTCGCACCGCCTTGGCCAGCACGCTCACCTCGAGGTCCTTGCCCTTGCGCGCGAGGTCGGCGACGCTGTCGCGATGGGTTATGGCGGTGGTCGCCTGCGCGATGATCGGGCCGGCGTCGAGCTCCTCGGTGACGTAGTGGGCGGTGGCGCCGATGAGCTTGACGCCGCGCTCGCGCGCCTGCTGATAGGGGCGCGAACCGGCGAAGGCGGGCAGAAAGCTGTGATGGATGTTGACGATCGGCTTGAGCCACGCGCGCAGGAAGTCGCCCGACAGCACTTGCATGTAGCGCGCGAGCACGACGGTATCGGCGTTGAGTTCGCCAAGGCGCTTGAGCAGCGCCGCCTCGGCGGCGGGCTTGCCGCCCTTGGGCACCGCGATAACCTCGAACGGAACGTTGAATGGGCGCGCGAGCGGTTCGAGATCGGGATGATTGCTGATCACGCTGACCACGTCGGCGTCGAGCTCGAGGGCGTGATGGCGGCTCAGCAGATCGATCATACAGTGCGCCAGCCGCGAGACCATGATCACGATCCGCTCGCGGCGCGCGGCGTCGTGAAGGCTCCATCGGAGCTGCTCCCACGGCCGCAATCCGGCGAAGGACGCTTCGAGGTCGCGGGCCAGATCGGCGAACGGACGCGATTTGCTCTCGAAGTGGATGCGCCAGAAGAAGTGGCCGTCTTCGTCGTCGCTGTATTGGTCGGACGTGATAATGTTGCAATCGAGATCGAACAGGTGCCCGGCGACGCGCGCGATAATCCCGGGACGATCGATACAGGAGATCAGCAAAGTGGCTTTCGCAGCGGGCATCGCAGGACACCTCGAACGGATGTTGCGGGCAATTGTAATGGCGCGATGCGCCGGCGCACAATCCAAAGCGCGATGGCGATGAATGCGTATCCCGCCGGCGCCGGAGTCCTGTTCGTCGTCGCGACGCCGATCGGGAACCCGGCCGACCTCTCGCCGCGCGCGACTCAGGTCCTCGCCACCGCCGATTGTGTTGTGTGCGAGGACACGCGGCGCACGGGCGCGATGCTCGCGGCGCATCAGATCCGGCGTCCGATGATTTCGTACTTCGAGCACAACGAAGCGCGCCGAATTCCCGAAATCGTCGGGCGGCTGCGCGCCGGCGAAACGCTCGCAGTCGTCACCGACGCCGGCACGCCGGCGATTTCCGATCCCGGCTACCGCCTGGTGCGCGCCGCGCTCGATGCCGGTGTACGAGTAGCCGCGGTTCCCGGACCCTCGGCGGCGATCGCGGCGTTGTCGATCGCGGGAATTCCGACCGACCGTTTCGTCTTCGAGGGTTTTCTGCCGCCGCGCGACGCGGCGCGCCGGCGCCGGCTCGAGTCGCTCGCGCGCGAAGAGCGCACGCTCGTCTTCTACGAAGCGGGCCGCCGGCTCGGCGAGACGATCGCCGCGATGGCGGCGGCGTTCGGCGAGTTGCGCGACGCGGCGGTGATTCGCGAGATCAGCAAAACCTACGAAGAGACGATCCGCGGCGCGCTCGGCGAACTCGCGCGGCGCTTCGCCGAATCCGCGGCGCTCGGCGAAATCACGATCGTCGTAGCCGGCGCCAGCGAAGCGCAAGGCGCCGACCGATCGCCGGTAACGCTCGAGATGCTTCTCGCCGAAGGGGTAAGCCTCAAGCAGGCGAGCGCGATTATCGCGAAGCTCACCGGCCGCGGCCGCCGCGAGATCTATCAGAACGCGATCCGAAATCGCGAAGGAGGCGACCGGCAAGACGGATGATGCGCATCGGCCAAATCAAGGCTGACTTGAAGTCGCGGGCGCGGTAAGGTTCAATGCCGCGAGGAATGGTCTAAGGTCGATGCCGCTGAACAAGACAGACGCCACCGCGCCGCGCGCGCCGCAGCTCAAGGTGCTCGTGATCCACGGTCCCAACCTTAACCTGCTCGGCGCGCGCGAGCCTGAAATCTATGGATCGACGACGCTCAAGGATATCGACCGCGAGCTCAAGCGGCTTGGCGCCGAGCTTGGGATTACGGTGACGGCGTATCAGACGAACTCCGAAGGGGCGATCGTCGATAAGATTCAGAATGCGCGCGGCCGTGCCGACGTGATATTGATCAACCCCGGCGCGTATACTCATACGAGCGTCGCGATCCGCGACGCGCTCAGCGCGGTGGCACTGCCGGCGATCGAGGTGCATCTGTCGAACGTGTACCGGCGCGAGCGCTTCAGGCATCGCTCGCTCGTCGCCGATATTGTAGTGGGCAGAATCATGGGTTTTGGCGCGGCGGGTTATTATCTTGCGCTGCGCGCCGCGCGCGAGCTTGGGGCGGCGTCCGCGCCGGAGCGGCATTGAAGCCGCGCGCATCACGCGCCGCGGGCCGTGCTCCGCGCACAGGTCCGCATCGCGGCGCCGATGATTTGGGAGACTCAATGGAAGTTCGCGAGATAAAGTCGCTGGTCGTGCTGATGAACGAGTACGGGATCATCGAGCTCGAAATCGAAGACAAGAAGGGTAAAGTGCGCTTGGTCCGTGGTTCGGCGCCCAACGCCGAAGCCTCCACGGCGGCGGGAACGCCGGCACGCGCGCACGGCCCAACTCCGCTGCCAAGAAGACCGGCACCCGCAGCGCCGCGCAGCGGCGGTCCGATCGCGGCGCCGATCGAGCTTGCCGATAACCAAATCCTCGTCGAAAGTCCGATGGTCGGCACCTTCTACCGCGCGGCGTCGCCCGACTCGGAGCCGTTCGTGCATGAAGGCGACTCGGTGCGCAAAGGTCAGACAGTCTGTATTATTGAAGCGATGAAGATGATGAATGAAGTCGAAGCGACCGCCGCTGGCCGCGTTGTCAGGATAATCGCCGAAAACGGACAAGCGGTCGAATACGGACAGGCGCTGATGGTGCTCGAGGCGGGCTGAGCGCGATGTTCAAAAAGCTCCTGGTCGCAAACCGCGGGACGATCGCGATTCGGATCATCCGCGCGTGCCGCGAACTTGGCATCCCGACGGTGGCCGTCTTTTCAACCGCCGATAAGGACGCGCTGCACGTACGGATGGCTGACGAATCGGTGTGCATCGGGCCACCCGCGGCTGAAGACAGCTATCTCAATATTCCGTCGATCTTAAGTGCCGCGCTCACCTACGGCGCCGACGCAGTGCATCCGGGCTACGGCTTTCTCTCGGAAAACGGCGATTTCGCCGAGGCCTGTCAGCGCTCGGGGCTGCAGTTTGTCGGACCGCGTGCGCGCCATATCCGCTTGATGGGCGACAAGCCGCGCGCGCGCCGGATCATGAAGCGCGCCGGAGTGCCGGTGCTGCCCGGCAGCGAAGGCAAGGGCGTCAGCGAAGTTCGCGACGCGCTCGCCGACGGCAAACGGCTCGGCTTTCCGGTTTTAATCAAGGCTGCGGCGGGTGGCGGCGGCAAGGGGATGCGAATTGCGCGCGACGCGGGTGAACTCGAGCGCCTGTTCCCGATCGCGCGCGGCGAGAGCGAGGCGGCCTTCAGCTCGCGCACGATGTACCTCGAAAAATATCTTGAGCGCGCGCGCCACGTCGAATTCCAGATCCTCGCCGACAACCATCGCAGCGTTATCCATCTCGGCGAACGCGATTGCTCGATTCAGCGCCGCCATCAGAAAGTGATCGAGGAATCTCCTTGCCCGGTTCTCACGGCGCGTCTGCGCGAGAAGATGGGCAAGGCGGCGGTGCGTGCGGCCGAAGTTGTCGGCTACTCGAACGTCGGCACGGTCGAGTTCCTGCTCGCGCCGGACGGCCAGTTTTACTTTATCGAGATGAACACCCGCATCCAGGTCGAGCACGGCGTCACCGAGATGGTGACCTCGACCGACCTGGTGAAGGAAAGCATCCGGATGGCGATGGGCGAGGAGCTCGGGATCAGGCAGCGCGCGGTTACGTTCAAGGGCGCCGCGATCGAGTTTCGCATCTACGCCGAGGATCCGGAACGGCACCTTCCGTCGCCGGGTGTGGTATCGAACCATCATCCGCCGGGCGGGCTCGGAGTGCGCGTCGAAACGGCGCTGTATGACGGCTACCGGGTGCCGGTGCATTACGATCCGTTGATCGCAAAGTTGATCGTTCATTCCGACACGCGGGATCTCGCGATGGCGCGGGCGCGCGCGGCGTTGCGCGAGTATCTGATCGATGGAATCAAGACGAATATACCGCTCCATCTGAAGATCCTGCACGATCCCGATTTTATCCGCGGCGATTTTGCGACCGACTTTCTGCGCCGCTACGAACCTTCGTCCGCGCGGCCGTCTGACGCGGATGCACTCGCGGCCGAGAAAGCCTCGTGAAGCATGGCGCATGAATCGATGATGGTGGCGATGAATCGAGCGGCACGCGCCGCGCGGGCTATGGAGCGAATCGTGCGCCGAATTCCGATCGCTCTGTTAGTTTGCGTCATCGCCGCCGGCGCCGCGCGCGCCCAAGCGCCGGGAATTCCTGGAATCAATGCGGCGCCGCCGGGTCCGCAGCCGAAGGCGCTGGTCGAAAATCCGTTGTTCGACTTCGGCACCGCGCTCGAAGGCACGATGGTCAGTCATACCTTCAAGATCAAGAACGTCGGCAAGGGCGAGCTTATGATCAGCGGCGTCAAGACCTCGTGCGGATGCACCGCGGCGACGCCGAACAAGAATCATCTGGCCCCGGGCGAAGAAACTGACATTACCGTCGGCTTCGATACGCACTTTCAGAAGGGTCACCAGATCCGCACAATTACCGCGTACACGAATGATCCCGACACGCCGCAGGCGGTGATGACGATCCAGGGAACCGTCCGGCAGCAGGTCGCCGCGGTTCCCGCGCAGGTCTCGTTCGGCACCGTCCGCAAGGGAACTGAAGTGACGCAGGATGTCACGATCAGGGATCTGACCAAAGGCAAGAATTTTTCGGTTGGCCCGGTCAGCAACTCGAATTCCTCGATCAAAGTCGTGCAGGTTGCGCGTCCGGATCATAAGCCCGGCGCGCTGCTTCACGTGACCCTCGAGAAGACGATGCCGACAGGCGGATTTGACGACACGATCAAGGTCGTGACCAACCGGGTGCCGATTCAGATCGACGTATTCGGAACGATCAGCGGCGATCTCAGTGTCGAACCGGCGCAGGTTTCGTTTGGAATCGCGCCCAAGGGGCAGGCCGTCGTCCGGATGATCGCGCTCAAGAACAACGGTCCGCACGACGTGAAGGTGCTCGACGTGACCAGCTCGGTCCCGACCGTGGGAGTCTCGACCGCGATTGTAAAACCCGGCAGGGAGTACGAGATAACGGTCACGCTTAACCCCACCGCGGCGGAGGGGCAATTGCGCGGCCAATTGACGATCAGGACCGACGACCCGGAACAATCGTCAGTGACGGTGCCGTTCTATGCGATCGTCGGCCAGGCGCGGCTCTGAAGCCGCCCGGCCCGACACGAGGCGCGGTAGGATTCGAAGCTTGTTTCGCAGGGCCGAACGCCCGTATATTCAATCAGATATGACGGCCCGCGCGGAATGCGCGCGGCGCCGCTCGCTCCCACAAGGATGGCTCGGGCGGGAAAATACAATCCGATCACTTGGCTGCGCCAGAAAATCGCGGACGCTGCGGTCGCGATCCTGACTAAGCCGCTCAAGCGCTACGAGCTTCATTCGCCGAACGATCTCGCCAATTTGCGCCGGCATATCCGAAAGGGCGACGTGATCCTGATCGAGGGCAACGAGCGCATCAGCCAGTGCATCAAATATCTCACGCAGAGTTCATGGTCGCATTCAGCGCTTTACGTCGGCGATGAACCGCTCGCGCGCAATCCGCAACTGCGTGCTGAGTATCAGAAGCAGTTCGGCGAAGATGCCGAGTACTTGTTGGTCGAGGCTCTGGTTGAGGCGGGTGTGATTTTGTCACCGCTCAGCAAGTACCGCGATTTCAACATACGCATCTGCCGCCCGTACAATCTGTCGGCGCAAGATCTCGCCATGGTGCTTGACGCGGCGATCGGCAGCGTCGGCGATCAGTACGACATCAAGAACGTGATCGATCTCGCGCGCTACTTTTTACCGGTGAGCCTCGTTCCCGCGCGGCTGCGGCGTCAGGCGCTGCATTTCGGCAGCGGCGAGCCGACGCGGGTCATCTGTTCGAGCCTTATCGCGTCGTGCTTCAACCAAGTCAAGTTTCCGATCGTGCCGCGCTACGAGCAACTGCCCGACGGCTCAAGCGCGCCGCCGCGCCGCGCGACAATATGGCCGCTCGTGCGGCGCAGAACGGCGCCGCCAGGGTTGTATCATCCGGTGCCACCGTGGCTGGTGACGCCTCGGGATTTCGATCTCTCCCCCTATTTCGAGATCATCAAGTTCAATATCATCGAAAACATGCGCTTCGACTATCGCAAGATTCATTGGGCCGACGAACAGGCGCCGGCGCAGATCAAAAAGGGCGCCTGAACGGCGATTTTCAGTGCAAGGGGATAAAGTTTGAACGACGAACGCGAATCCACTTCCGGCAGGCGCGAAGAGATCGAGAAGACTATCGCCAAAATTTTGCATCGCCACTGCAACTTCGGTTGGGCGAATTACTATATTCCCAGCGAGAAATTTCCAAGCCTGATCGAGGAGCTTGTTGAGCTTCTGAGTCCCGCCGGACAGGTCGCGCAGGAGGAGCTCGTGCGGTTCCTGCTCGATATCCAGCGCGCGCCGTCGGTCCAGGACCGGGTCGCAAAACTCCAGCGCGACTACGCGATCTACCATCGCTGATACGCTCGGCAATTTTCCGGCGCGGCGCTCGCCGCGGCCGCGCCGAGCGCTCAGCGCAGCTCGGTTTTCATTGCGGTCAATTCGAGGGCCTGCGTCGAGGCTTCCGTGACCAGGTTGCCGGGGAAACGATCGCGCAGCGGGCTCAGCGACGAGCCAAGCTCGACGATGCGATGCGCCATCCTGGCTATCACGCCAAACGGAGGCGGCACCAGTTCGGCGGCGTCGCGAAACTCGCGTAGCGCCGCCGAGTCCCATCCTAAAAGACCGCTGATGAACATATAGATCGGCAACGACCCGAACAGGCACGCCAGTACGACGAACCACGCGCTGCCGGCGTGCCCCGGACCCAGCCACACGGCGAGCGCGAACTCGTGCATTACCAGGTAGCTGCCGACCGCTGCCAGCACCGGATTGATCAATGTCTGCCACACGCTGATCGACGGCCACGCGATCAGGTATCCCATCATCGGCCACGCGACCGCGGATTTGAGAATCGACGAAATGATGAATGCGTAGAAGACCCCGTCGAATCCATACCATTTGATCAGGTACCACGACAGGATGACGCGGCCCCCATTTTCGATCAGCGCCGTCAACGTGAACAGCCCCGTGCGGCCGACGCCCTGGAAGACCTGATCGGGCATCCGCGTCGTGAAGTCGAACGCCCGCCACACATGCATAAGCATCATGACGCCGGCTGCGCGGGCGAATTGCGGCGGCAAAAGTCCGCTTACGAAAATGTTCGAAAACGCGACGAATGCTCCGCCCAGCATCGAGGTGATCATCAATCCCCAGCGCAGTCCCTGATCGAGGTAGCGCCGCGTAAGCATCATCATCCTCTGCGAATAGCTTTCCGAGATCGACGGCATCAGCGTGGTGAATATGTAGACGCCGGTCTCGAGGTAACCGAAAGTCAGCGAGTAGGTGAGGATCCAGATTTCATTGAGTTCGAGGAAGTTGGGGATCAGGATTCCCATGATAACCGGAACCAGCGCCCACGAAGTCGCGGTCAACACCTGTCCGCCGGTGAGCTTGATTCCGTACAGCAGCGAGCGGCGGACCGTGTCGCGGTCGAAATGCGCAAGAAAAATCGTGACCAGGCGGAAGCCCATCTTGTCGTAAAATACGGCGCAGAACGCTCCCATCAGTAGATTGGCGAGCACGCCGCCGATTGCAAAGCCGAACACCACGCCCATCCCTTCACCGAACACCGGATGCATCAGTCCCCAGTGGCGCATGTAGACGCCGCACGAGAGCTGCACGAACGGATTGAGCACGTATGTCAGAACAATCAGCAGCTGCGCGTAATCGAAGCGCTGCAGCGCGCGGAACAGGTTGAAGAAGATCGCGATGAAGCCGGGAAACTGGATCAGCGTGTGTAAAATCACGAACCAGGTCAAAAACGCCATCGCTGTGTGCGGCATCCACAGCGCCGCGATAAGCCCGAGCGCCGTGATCTGAAACATCCCGGCCAGAGCGTGAAACCAGATGAAGAATTGCGCGTACGTGATCGCGCGTCCGGGCTGCTTGACCCGGTACTCGGCGAAATATTTCACCATCGCCTGCCCAGTCCCGAGATCGAGCAGGGTGAAGAAGAACGTCATGAACTGGGTGACGGCGGCCCACGCGCCGCGCGCCTCGAGAAACGGATTGACGAAGTTCCGCTCGATGTAGAACGTGACGACGAAGTTGAACGGGATCATCACCGTCAGCGCGAGCAGGTAGTTGTAAAAAAATCCCGAGAGTGGGCGGTGGAAGCCGACGAGCTCCCATCGCGGGTCGCCCCGGCTCGGCACAGGTGCGATCTCTTCCACGGCGGCCGTAGCCGCGGCAGCCGCGCCAAGCGAGGCTGGTCTGGGACCGTGCGTTCGCGCGGACCGGTAGAAGTGTTCGAGTTCTTCGGGATGGCGCAGGCTGTAGCGGCGAACCGCGATGTAGCAAAAGACGAACGCGCCGAACATCGCCGAGAAAATCGCGCCGAGCCAAATAATCTGCCGCGCATCCGGAACCGGCGATCCGATCCAAGACCCGTACGGCGTTGCGGCGACGCCCGCCGCCGAACGGGAGAGGTCATACAACAGCCAATTGAAATAGGCCCAGCGCTGGAAATCGTAATTCTGTGCGCCCGCGATTCCGCTCAGCAGCGCGCGATAACTCGCGATCCGTGCGCTCTGATCGCCCTGCCGCAACCATACGTTGAGTATGTAAATCGTTCCCGCGCCCGCCTTCATCTCGAGCAGGACGGGCGTGTGCGGTTGCACGGGATCTTTGCCGCTGGTTGCAACCAGCACTGTCACCGCGCTTGTGGTCTTAAGAAGTGACCGCTCATGTACGCGCACCGCCGATTTCCAGCTCACATTGACCGCGAGCGGGTTCGACCCGGGGCCGGTGTACTCGATGATCGCGGCGTATTTTTCGATTTCAAGCGCGTGCCGCGGCCCCGCGGGCACATCGACGCTGCCGGTCTGCGTAACGGCCGCGCCGGTGAGCGCGGAGAGCGACGCGGGATTTGTGTTCGGCCCCGTGATTACAACAACGCCCATGCCGGCTGCCACGCGCGCTTTGAGCGCGTCGAGCGCGGGCCCCGGCGCAGGCAAGGCGTCGTCGAACACGGCGCTTTGAGCTGCAGAGAGATCGGTTACGCGATGCGTGGACGGGTCGAGATCGAGCCGGTCGAGAACCAGGTTTTCTGAGCCGCTGAAGTAAAGATTGAAGGGCCGCGGTTGCGCGGCTTGCGCGGCGGCGGGCAGGAACGTCGCGGCAAGCGTCAGGGCGGTGATCAATGCCGGCACGATAACGGAAGTCAGGTTGCGCGGCGCTCGGACACGGTGCGCGGGGCGCGCCGCAGGCCAGATGCAGACCGCTCTTTTTCTTCGACTGCTTTTCAAGCAACCCTCCGTGGACGGAACCCGTGCAGGCGGTCAGATTCGTCAGGCATCAAGGCGGCTCGCTGCGAAGGGCGAAGCCGGCGCCCCGCCGCAACCTTGTACTTCAACGGTTCGGTAGCGCAGCCCGCCGTGCCAAATTTCGTGCGCGCAGCGCGAGCGGGTCGGTTCGGGCGTCGTCCGGCGTCAGCGGGATTCCGGAACTTCCCCAACTGGAATTCGACGCGGCATGATACTACAAGAGTTGCAGGCGGTAATGAAAACTGATTCTTACGGCTGTAAGGGCCGTCGCTCGCGGTGTCCGCGTCCTGGCCGCACGGGAGGTTCACGATGGAGGCAATCGAGGCAATCATTTCGCGCAAAGTGCAGCGTGCGTTTGCGCCGACGCCGGTCGAAGACGATAAGCTCTCAAAGATCGTTGAGGCCGGCCGCAACGCGATGAGCGCGCGCAACCTGCAGCCGTGGCAATTCATATTGATCCGCGATCGAGCGCGGCTCAAGCAGATTGGCGAGCTTTGCACGACGGGAAAATTTGTCACTGACGCGCCCGCGGCGATCGTCGTTCTGAAGGATCTCTCGAACACGCGATGGGCGGATGTCGATTGCGCGCAGGCGGTGCAGAACATGGCTAACGCCGGATGGGCGCTCGGCCTCGGCACGTGCTGGGTCGGTAACTTCGACGCGGCGAAGATTGGCGCGCTTATTGAGGCACCCACCGGATGGGCAATTTTCACGATTCTGCCCTTCGGCTACCCCGATCCCAAACGTCCGCCCGAGGCGCGTCCGCTCAAGCGCCGCGCCGAGGTCGTCCATCTGGAGCGGGTCGGAAATCAGAAAACCTGATCGCGGGGGCTCACCGATGAGGAATGGCGTACCGGGTTTCTGGTAGAATCGTAATCCAGCGCGGACGCTCGCGGCGGCCGCTGTCTGATTGTTCTCAAGCGAGGTGCCCAATATGGCAGTCAAGCACAAGAAGCCCCACGAAGCGCACGAGCATTTGAAGAAAACCCCCAAGGCCGTTTATCTCGACGTTCGTACCGAAGGCGAATTTGCGGGCGGCCATCCCGAAGGGGCGATCAATATCCCGGTGGTATTCATCAAGGGACCCGGTCAAATGGCGCCGAATCCCGAGTTCGTCGAGATTGTCGAACAGATTTTAACCAAGGACACTCCGCTCGTCGTCGGATGCCTGTCGGGCGGCCGCTCGGCGCGCGCGTGCGAGATGCTCGAAGAGGCCGGCTTCGAAGATCTCATCAACGTCCTGGGTGGTTTTGGCGGACAGCGCGATCAGAGCGGCGCCGTAGTCGTCGCGGGATGGCGCGATGCGGGATTGCCGGTGTCGAGCGACGTCGGCGACCGTCATTATGCCGCCATCCGCAAGAGGGCCGGGCGCTGATGGCGATTCGGCTGACCCGCATCTACACGCGCACCGGCGACAAAGGCACCACTGCGCTAGTGGGAGGACACCGCGTGCCGAAAGAGCACGGCAGGATCGAGGCGTACGGTACGACCGACGAACTCAACTCGATCGTCGGGATCGTGCGGACCTATCTGCCTGGCTACGTTGAGCGGCTCGGCGCCGACGGCGCGTGGTATGCGGAGATGCTGCGGCGCATCCAGAACGAACTCTTCGATGTGGGCAGTGAACTCGCGACCCCGCCCGACGGCGAGTACGAGGGGATGCATCGGATGAGCGCGCGCGAGGTCGAGTTGCTCGAAAGCGAAGTGGACAGGATGCAGGAGCTGCTCGAGCCGCTAAAGTCGTTCACGCTGCCAGGCGGCGGAGTGCTCAATGCATTTCTGCATCAGGCGCGCACGGTATGCCGCCGTGCCGAGCGCGTGCTGTGGGCGCTCTCGCGCCAGGAGAGCATCAATCCGCAACTGATTATCTATATAAACCGGTTGAGCGATCACTTATTTGTGCAATCACGCTGGATCGCGCGCAAGCTCGGCGAGCCCGAGTTTGTGTGGGACCGCGGGCTGCGGCTCGATGATCCCGAAATCAAGGCCGCGCGCCGCGCGGCGGCGATCAAACGCGAAGCATCGCGCCGGGGAGGCGCAGCGAAATCCTGACGCTGCGGAGAGCCATGATGGAAACGGGAAAGCGACTCTATCTTCGGCAGGCGCAAATCGGCCCGATGGCAAATTTCGTTTATATACTCGGCGACAGCGTCGCGAAAAAGGCCGCCGTGGTCGATCCGGCGTGGGATATCAACGCGATCTGCGATTTCGTCGAGCGCGAAGGCTATGAAGTCGATAAGATTCTGATTACTCATTATCATCCCGACCATCTCGGCGGAAAAATGATGGGACAGAGTATCGAAGGCGCGGCGGAGATGCTTGAGCGGGTGAAGGCTAAAGTATATCTCAACAAGCATGAAGCCGAGGGCGCGCGAAAAGTCGCGGGCCTGTCCGACTCCGATCTGGTGAAAGTCGAGGCGGGCGATACCTTCAAGGTTGGGGAAATAGAGGTAAAGTTCATTCACACTCCCGGCCACACTCCCGGCTCGCAATGCTTTCTCGCCGAAGGCAACCTTATTTCGGGAGATACGCTGTTCGTCAACTCGTGCGGTCGCGTCGATCTGCCGGGCTCCGATCCCGAGGCGATGTACTATAGCCTGAACACCACGCTGAAGGCGCTCGATGACGCGACGATCGTCTATCCGGGACATGCATATTCGTCGGAATCGAGCACTACGATCGCCGAGCAGAAGCGGCATAATATGTATATGCGGTTTCCAACCCTCGATGATTTTCTCGACGCGATGGGCTATTCCCGGCGGTAGCCCTGTTCACCCGATAATAGCGCTCGATGCCGAGGCATTAGTCTGATGACGGACGCGCCAGCCAAAGTGCGCGCGGAGGCCGAGACACTTCGCGCGCGGCTCAACTATCACAACTACCGATACTACGTGCTCGACGATCCCGAGATTTCGGATGCCGAGTATGACGCGATGCTGCGGCGGCTCGAAGCGCTCGAGTCCAAATATCCTGAAATCGTCACGCTCGACTCGCCGACGCAGCGTGTAGGCGCGGCGCCAAGCGGGAAATTTGCGCCGGTGCGGCATCGGCGCCCGATGATGTCGCTGTCCAACGCGATGAACGCCGACGAGATGATCGAATTCGACAAGCGCCTCAAGCGCCTGCTGAAGAACGAGGAGGAAGTCGAATACGTCGCCGAGGTCAAGCTCGACGGACTCGGGATCGAGCTGGTCTACGAGCACGGCACGCTTGCAATAGCCTCGACCCGGGGCGACGGCGAAACCGGCGAGGACGTGACCGCGAATATCAAGACCATCAAATCGGTGCCGCTTAGGCTGCTCGATCCCGCGCAGGGCAAGCTTCCGCGCCTGCTCGAGGTGCGTGGCGAGGTGATTTTTCCCAAGCGAGCGTTTGCGAAGCTCAACGCCGAGCGCGAAGCGCGGGGCGAACCGGTGTTCGCAAATCCGCGCAATGCGGCAGCGGGATCGTTGCGCCAGCTCGATCCCAAGGTCACGGCTTCGCGTCCGCTGGAGGTCTTTCTCTATGCGCCGGGTGTTATCGAGGGAGCGCGCTACGACTCGCAGTGGGAGTTTCTGCACGGGATTCGCGCACTCGGCTTGCGCACCAACCCGGAATCGAAGCTATGCCATGGCGTCGGCGAGGTACTTGAGTACTGGAGCGCGCTAACCGAGAAGCGCCACTCGCTGGCCTACGATGCTGACGGCGTGGTCGCGAAAGTTAATTCATTCGCGCTCCAAGAGCAGCTCGGCGAAGTGTCGCGCGCGCCGCGGTGGGCGATCGCTTACAAGTTCAAGGCGCAGCAGACGGAAACCGTAATCGAAGATATCGAAGTGCAAGTCGGGCGGATTGGTTCGCTGACTCCGGTGGCCAAGTTGCGGCCGGTCGCGCTGGCCGGAGTGACGATCTCGAACGCATCGCTGCACAACCTCGACGAGATCCGGCGCAAGGATATCCGCGTTGGCGATACGGTCCTGATTGAACGCGCCGGCGACGTGATCCCGTACGTGGTGCGCGTGACGAAACCGGCGTCGCCGCGCGCAAGGGAATTCGTTATGCCGGCGAAGTGTCCTGAATGCGGCGCCGCCGTCGTGCATGAGGAAGGCGAGGCCGGCTATTTTTGCGTGAACGCGAATTGTCCGGCGCGGATGCGCGAGTCGATCCGGCACTTTGCGTCGAAGGGATGCCTCGATATCGAGGGACTCGGGGACAAACTCGTAGCCCAGCTTGTCGAAGCCGGACTGGTGCACGAGCTCGATGATATCTTCCATCTCACGAAGGCCCAGCTCGCGGGGCTGGAGCGGATGGCCGACAAGAGCGCGCAGAATGTGCTCGATGCGATCTCCGCCGCGCGCAAGACCACGCTGGAGCGCGTAATCAATGGCCTCGGCATCCGCCACGTCGGAGAGCATACCGCGCGCCAGCTTGCGCTGCGGTTCAAATCGCTCGAGGCGTTGAGCGCCGCGAGTGAAGAGGAACTGCGCGCGGTACGCGATATCGGTCCCGAAGTGGCGCACAGCGTGCGGGAGTATTTTGACGAACCGCGAAATCTGCGCGCGGTTCGGCGGCTGGAGAAACTCCTCGAAATCGAACCTGTCGCCGAGCCGTCGGGTCGCGGCGCCTTACGCGACAAAACGTTTGTGCTAACCGGCACCCTCGAATCGATGTCCCGCGACGAGGCCGAACGCCGCATCATCGCGATGGGGGGGCGCACGACGGGCTCGGTCAGCCGCAAGACTGATTTTGTCGTTGCAGGGGCCGACGCCGGATCGAAGCTTAAAAGAGCGCGCGAGCTGGGAATCCGCGTGCTCGATGAACGCGAGTTTTCGAATCTACTTAATGAACGATGAGGCGTGTCATGGCCGAGCGAGCAAGGCTCAGGCTGATTGTGAGCGGGCGCGTGCAGGGAGTCGGCTTCCGGTGGGCGACTGTCGCGGAAGCGGAGCGCCTGGGGCTTTGCGGATGGGTGCGGAATCAAGCGTCGGGGGGCGTTGAAATCCTCGCCGAAGGGGATAAGGATAAGCTTGAGACGCTCGGGGCTTGGACGCGCCACGGGCCGAGGTTTGCCAGCGTGAGTTGGGTTGAGGAGGAATGGTCGGAGTATTCGGGAGAGTTGGCCGGGTTCAAAATCAGATAAGCAAGCGGCCCTTTCACGGGTTCCTCGCATTAGCTATACTTTAATTCCGCGCACGCGACTGTTCTCATATTCCGCAATTCGTCGAGCAATGTTTTTATAACCAAGATTGTAAGCTTAAGGAGATTGGACCGAGATGGCTGTACCACCCGAGGCCGCCGGACAAGCGGCAGATTCCCGGAGCCAAAGCCGCTCCGGTGACGTAAGCAAGCCGCATCAGCGCCGTGACCGGGTCGTGATCCGTTTCGTCGGAGATTCGGGCGACGGAATGCAATTGACCGGGATGCAGTTTACGACCGAGTCGGCGCTGGCCGGTAACGATATTGCGACGCTGCCGGATTTTCCCGCCGAGATCCGCGCTCCTGCGGGCACATTGGCCGGCGTCAGCGGATTCCAGCTCAATTTTTCGAGCAATCAGATCTTCACCGCCGGCGACGAGCCCGACGTGCTGGTCGCGATGAATCCGGCGGCGCTCAAGGCCAATCTCGAAGATCTGCCGGCCAACGGGTTGCTGATCGTCGATCGCGAGGCGTTCACCGATGCGAACCTGAAGCGAGCCGGCTACACGAGCAATCCGCTGACCGACCATTCGCTCGATAAGTACCAAGTCATCCAGGTTGACGTGACCAAACTCACGACGCTTGCGGTGCACGGGCTTGGACTGAATAATCGCGCCGTATTCCGCAGCAGAAACATGTTTGTGCTCGGGATGCTGTCGTGGCTCTATCAGCGGCCGACTCAGAGCACGATCGATTATCTGAATAGCCGCTTCAAGAAAACGCCGGACGTCCTCGAGGCGAATATCCGGGTCTTCAAGGCGGGCTTCAACTACGGCGAGACGACCGAGATGTTCGCGTCGTCCTATGAAGTTCCGGCGGCGAAGATCACGCCGGGCGTCTATCGGAATATCACCGGCAACGCGGCCACCGCGCTCGGGTTCGTCGCGGCGGCGGTGAAGTCGGGCCGGCCGCTGTTTTTAGGCTCGTACCCAATCACACCGGCCAGCGACGTTTTACACGACCTGTCAGGGTTCAAGAATTTCCCGATCTATACGTTTCAGGCGGAAGACGAAATCGCCGGCGTCTCTTCGGCGATTGGCGCGTCGTTCGGCGGCGCGATCGCGATCACGACGACCTCGGGTCCCGGCATGAACCTGAAGGCCGAAGCGATCGGGCTCGCGGTGAAGGTCGAGCTGCCGCTCGTGATCACCGATATCCAGCGCGCGGGGCCATCGACCGGGATGCCGACCAAGCCGGAGCAGGCTGACCTGCTGATGGCGATGTACGGGCGGCACGGCGAGTCGCCTGCCGTCGAAGGCGGCCACACGGTCCCGCAGTACTCTCGGGACCTTCGGCAAGCCATCGAATTGCTCGGCTTGTCGGACGTCATCATCGTCGGCTGGTCGATGGGAGCGCTCGTCGCATGGGAGTATCTCAGCCAGTTCCGCCACGATTCGCGGGTCGCTGGAGTGGTGGCGATCTCTCAGGGACCTTCCGACCTGCGGCAATTGGACTGGTCCCTCGGCATCGCCAACGTCGACG
>JAJZAG010000202.1 GCA_021799555.1 Deltaproteobacteria bacterium
CGCTGATCGACTCAAGCGTGCTGATCCCGGCCGAGCGGTGCCATCTCGATTTCGACGACATCTCAGCGCTCACCGCCTCGGAGCTCTTGCACGGCCTTCACCTGCCGAGGACGGTGGCTCAACGCCACCGGCGCCAGGCCTTCGCAGCGGGGCTGCTTGCGCAGCTTCCGGCGATCGCTTTCGATCTCACCGTGGCGCGAGTGCTCGCCTCGCTGTGGGCCGTTTCACAGTATCGAAGTCAGTGCACGAACCGCGGCGTGGGTGATGGTCGTGCCCGGACCGAGCATCAGAAGCGTCAGCGCGGAACAGGATACGGGAAGCCGTAGGCGCGCGCCATCAATCCCAATCGCCTTGGCTGCCGGATAGATTCGGCACTGCTCGAGGTAAAGGTAAGTAAGGCTGTCGCGAACTTTTGGCCAAATCTCGAGCTCATCCATTTCTGGTCGCCTCACAGTCTGCGCCAGCGGGCGTGGCGCGCACGGGATCGCAAGCAGCTCAGAACGGCACCGATTCGGCTCGCCAAGAGTTAACTGCATCAGCCAACCCGAGTACAGCGGCCCAACCTGCAATCTTGACCGCCAGTGTAATCAAATGTCGCGTCAGCGCGGGGTCAGCTAATAGTCAAATGGAGCAATGGACAACAGACCAAATCCGTAAGCCTTCGCGCTTCCGATGCCATAGTCGAGTGCTGCGCGGAATTTTGCGGGATCATTCATTTCGATGACCCCCTCGAACAGAATCGAAGCGAAAGTTAGTTTGCGCCGCTCTCCCCCGGCGTCGGTGCGATACCCGATCGATCGTGCTTGCGGGACGAGCCTCACGTCCGATACGTCGGTGGAGCATTTGACCGACAGGATTGTAAAGCCAGCACCGGCCGCCTTGCGGGCGAGCCATCCAAGTCGCGCCTCATCGGAGCGCAGATCGACGCGACGCCCATTGCGCCGCTCGCCGCCGGGGCCGCTCTTGGTGTCAATCTTGCGGGTTGGGTTGGCGCGCAGGCGAAATCGGAGTTTCATTCCGGGCCGCAGCGCGGCGTATGCCTCTGAAACATCCTTGACCTCTGGCGGTTTGGCCAGATAACCACTTGGCAGGCGACCGAGGTCGGGAATCTCGCGGGATTGGATTATCACATAAGGGTCTCCGATCGACGAACACTCGATCCGAAACAGAAGTGCGAATTCACGACGTGGTGCCGCGCCGGCGCTGGGGAAGAAATTTAAAATCGTCCGATGCATCTGCTGACAATCGGCCAGGTCGCGAATCGCCGCGTGAGACCGGAGATTCAGGGTGAGTCGTGAAAGAATCATTTGGCTTCCTCCGGGAAGTTGATCCAAGCTGTTTTGACCGGGCGAACGCTAAAGCGGCGCGGAGCGAAACTCAGCGGGAAATCGCGCCGGGTCTCGGAACCATTGGAATCATCGGCGACGAGGCGCAGCTTTGCGGGCCCACGATCTTGAATCCCCCGCGTCAGCCAGCCGAGCCACGGATAGGCGCTAATCGCGTCGATAAGACGCGTTCCGCGCCGCCATCCTGAATCCCACGGTCGCGCGCCGGGCAGCACGATCGAAACCGAAGGCGGGAAGGCTTTTCGCCCAAGAAAGATCTGCCACCGGGGCGCGCAAAGAGCCTCCCGGATAGTCTCGAGCAGCGCGGCTTCGCCCTCGATCCCCACAAGAAATTCCGCGTCCGCCAGATAGTAGCGCCTAGACACTACCGTGCCGCCGGGACTGGCGTCCGCGCGGATCACGCCGTAATCGTCGCTAGACGACCGGCTCCCGCCTGCGGTGTGATAATCGAGTCGTAGCTGGCCCTCGCGATCGGCGCGCACAGCAAGCCTGAGCGCCGCCAATTCGCAGAGCCGCGGATGCTCCGCCGGGCCTTCAGCGCGTGGCTTGCCCAATGCGGCGCAGATTAATCCGATGATTGCGCTCTTGGACGGCTCGGTACCGGTATCTCTCACCAGAAACCGGCTCTGGGTTCCCCACGACTGCATCGGGCCAGCCAGACGAAACAGAAAGCTATCAATTGGCACGGGCGAACCTCATGCGGCGAACTTTGCGGCCTTGAGTGTGAGCGCAATCAGTTCATCGACCGTGGTTAGCGGCTTGCCCAGTGCCGGTAGTTCGCGGGCGTCAAGCGAGGCAAAAGCAACCTGCTTGATCGACTTCACCCCGTACATGCTGGCAAGCGCATTCCAGTGCGCATCAATCTGGTCGATTGATTTCTGCATCAGATCGGCGCCATCTCCGGGCCGCACCGGGCTTAAAAACGCATTTGCCAACGACCAGAAGCCCGAATTGCGCACCACTGTCATCACGAACGAAGGAGGATTTTGCGCCGCCGTGCTGTTCTGCTTGCCAGAAGGCACCGTCTCGATACTCGCGCGCAGGAACGCTTCTAGTGTCCGGCCGACGAGCGCGGCATCGCCCTTGAGATTTCTGCTGAGCTGATCCAGATCGACGTTCGAATACCGATAAAAGCAGGCGGAATTGTATTCGGCCGTACCGATCATCCCTGCGCCCGCTTCCTCCTTCCAATTCAGGTCGTCGACGGCCGTGTAGTAATCGAATTCCGGACTCACGCGATGGGTTGAAATCGCGTGCGCGACCTGCGCGGCCGCATCAACATTCTTGCGCGGCAAATCGGCGAGCATCCGACCGAATAGTGCGAGATCGGCCGCCTTACCACCGTCCATGATTGTCTCTACCCGAGAGCGCACTTCATCTGGAATTGCCGCCTGCGCTTCCTTCTTGGATTGGTGGCCCGATTTGCCGGAAACTTGGATCAGAGCATCGAAGTGCTCATGACAGGCTTCGACAAGCGCGTCAATTTCGCTCTGGCCCATGAACAGGAGATATTGCGTCTTAAACTCTTCGTCGAGCTTTAAGCTCACCGACGCTAATGCCTTCTCAGCCACCAGACGCGCGGCCGCAGCCGCACGGCCGCGCTTCTCGAGCGCCGGCACAATCAACTCAACCACCACCCTCTTGGTGCGTTTGGCGAGTTCATCGCCGGGAAGCAACTCCGGAAATCGCATCCTTACGGCGCGCTTTAAACATTGGCTGGAAATCCGCGCGCGCCGATATCCTCCGAACTCGCATTCTTTGGGCGAGCCGGTGTCGTCGCGGTTCAAGTTTGATGGCGCAAAGTTTTGCAGCATGTGCAGTTCGATAAACATCATTGGCCTCCGTCCCGCGATCCAGCCTGATTGTCTCCCGCGGCGACGTCTTCGGCGCTTTCTTCTGAACGCCAGAAGGCGCGTGCCCAGCGGCGCTGAACGGAACGGTCCTCGAAATGCCACCATCCTAGATCGTCGAGAAGTTGCAGCCAGTCCACTTCGACTTTAGCGGCGGCGAGCAAACCGATCGCGTGGCGGAGATGCTCTGCGAGTTCCTCGCGCGAGGCCGCCAGCAACGCGGAGAACCGCCGCTCGACCCCTTCGCTTCCACCCGCGCGTTTGATTTTGAGACGGTGCATCGAAGCACCGAAATTGCGCACGCTACGCGGTTCACCAGCCCCAGGCGGCCAGTTCAACGGATGCTTCGCAAACAGTGCGGCGACCAGAAAACAGTCATCCTCGGCACGTACCGATTCGGGGATGTATCGGCCGATGATCCGGAAGACCTCGGGCGATGCGCCAGGAGGTTTGCCGAGCGACCTCCGGAGAATCGCGAGCTCCGCGCGGCTTTGGCGCCTGTGAAGCGACTCCAAGTGCCTCACGAGGGCCATGTACTGCCGGGGGAATTTGTTATTCACGGTGGTTCACCTTCCTGCAACCCTTGGCGGAGCCTGTCAAAGAGAGAGCGTTCGGCAATCGCAACCGCGCGCAATTGGCGCGCCGTCAGATCGAAATCGCGCGCCACTGCTGTGAACGCCTCGCGCGCCTTGTCGCGCACGAGCTTGCGCCATTGCCCGAAATAATCGCCGCGCGAATCGGGCGCACCTTTGGCGAGTTGATCCATAAATTCCAAAAACGGAGCGTCGAGAGCGGGCCAATAGCGGCGCTCGACACCGAAGCTGCGGGCCAGAGGTCCAACTTCTTCCTCACGCGCGCGCGTCTGATGAGCGCCCGCTCCCTCACTGGGTGGTTCCAGCAATGCACGGGCGAGAGACCATCCAGCGGATCGAAGATCGCGGCCGGTTTGCTCGGCGTACGCGATGGCTTGTCCGAGCTTTTCAACGAGCGCCTCATTGGAGAAACAAGCCACCGGCAGCGCCATGCGCTCGTGTCGCCAGAGGGTGACGCTGGCGGCCCTGCCGGGATCCGTGGCAAGGCCGAACGCCGCCAAGGCCGGCACACGGGGAATCGAGACCTCAGTCGTGGGCGCGCTAACGTTCTCTAGCCAGTCCAGAATTCTCGGGCGCGAGTGCGCTTCGCCCAGGCCCTGCAGCAGGGCATGGCTGTCGCGCCATAGCGCGCGTTCCTCACGGAAGGAAAGCGCGATCCATCCACGCTTTTCGTCCTTGCGATAGCACTTGAACGGATCAACCGCCGCCGCGGCAGCGCTCAGTTTCAGGTTCTGCTGCAACTGGCACCATCGCACCCCGGATCCGTCGGATTCGCAGAACAGATGGATGCGCCTGCTCTGCCAAGTCAGGTAGTCCAGATACCCGAATGGTACATTGCCGTCCTTCCTCGGAATTGAACGATCGTCCTGTTCCCAGGCCGGCAGGTCCGGCCCTTCGCCGTGCCTGGGAATCGGGTTCTCGGCGTCGTAGCGAATCAGGTTAAGCAGGAGTGTTTCAAAAAGATTCCCGCCCCAAACGAGAACGGTGTAACCACGAATGAGCGGCGAGTCAGAAAAGTAAAATGGACTACTCTTGCCGAATCCGACCGAAAATACTTGACGCGCAATCACCCCGCGTGCAGCCGCCGCGAAGCTCAGGCACCGTGGCTGCTCTTCGAAACTGTGATCAAAAAGCGTCGCGTTATTTCCGGTCGCGAATTGCTGAAAGAGTGCCGACACGGGCTGGCGGCCCGTGTCGTCCATCTCGGGCACCTGAAAGAACGGACGTTCGGAGTCGAAGAGATTGAAGCGTTGGCGCCAACGTGAGAAATAGGCGTCAAGCACTTCGGGATTCCATCCGCTGCGCCAGAGTTCGAGCCAGCGCTTCTCGTCCGCAGGCCCGAAGTTCCGATGGAGAATCGCCAAGAGCAGGCGATGCAGCGAGACCGTGACCAGCGGGGACTCGTCGAAGATCTCACGCACCCCGCGCGCCCGCGCGAAAACCTCGGCGAGCCCAAGCTCGCACGTCGCGCCGTCCGCCATCAAACAGGGAATCCACGGCTCATCTATCAGATCGAATCGGCTCTCACGGATCGTCATTGGATCTCCGCATTATCTCTATCGCATCCCGAGGTTAATTCTCGAGTTTGATCGTGCCGCTTGTTAGCGCCTAACTTTCCATCCACCCTCTTCCCGACACCCTCGCTAATCTTTCCACCTCCGCGGCGGTGAACCGTTCGACGCAGTCGCTTGGCCGCCCTCGCAAGGCAACATTCCCACATGCGCGGGGGAGAGACCTTTACTCTTATAATTTGAACCCCCATCCACTCCTTGCGCGCCGATACATACCCCCAACTCAAAACCCAACGTCGGCTGAAACTCACCGGCGCGCGCGCTCCCACGCGCATCGAGTTTCACGAGCCGATGGTGGCGGAGAAGCGCCGAGCGCGCCCTTGCGCGGGGCCGGCGCGATTCGTCGCTCAGCAATGCGCGCGCGGCACCAACCTGGCTCATCTTGACCGAGCGCCTCAGCAAGTAATGCTCACGCGCGCGGCCTGGCACCGCTCCGGGATCGAACGAGTCCGCGTCGCGCGACCCGGCTAGCGCGACTTCTACCGACAGTCCTTCGCAAAGCCGCGCGCGCGCCTGAAGGCTCGCATGAATCTCAGGATTGTCTTCTTTGAAATCAGCGTCGCACTTGAATCGCGCGTCATCAAAGAACCCCGGAATGCGCGTCATTTTCGCCAGCCGCGAGCCTTGTTCCATATCTTCCTGATGACCAATCGCACTTTCGGCGCACTGCTTTCGCAACGCGGGAGTCGCAGCGTGTGGACACTCAACCGTTTTCGCATAAACTGAACCAATCAACCCTTCGATTTGCTCGGGAATTTCGATCCTTTCGCGGTCGCGAAGCACAACCCAGGAGCGAAGCCGAACCTGAGAATCATAAACCGCGTCCGTGCCTTGCCCGAATTCAGGGACCCGCTCATCTCCCATCTCAGGCATCAGTATGTCGAGTGTTGGATCGCTCAGCAGCGCGGCGCGTTGCCGACGCTGATGCCGGTCGGGCCGACCGGCGCGCTGCAGCAGGAGACCGGCCGGAGCAAATTCGGAAATCATCGCATCAAAATCCAGATCCAGACTCTGTTCGATGACTTGAGTCGCCACAATGATTGAGCGGTGCGGCCGCGAGACTTCACGACTGCCGCCGTCATGAATATCCACCTTCGAGCCGGGCGGCCCAAACCGTATGAGAGTGAGCTTATCGCGCCGTTCGCGCTCCTCAAACGGAAATCGAGCCTGCAACAGCATCAACTCCGGCTCGCCGTCAGACGCGGTTCCTCCAAACAGCGGCTTTCGCAAACGGTGCACATCCTGCGCGCGCCTTACGGTATTGCAGATGACGGCGGCGCATCCGCCCTCGGCGAGCAAGCCGCGCAGATGTGCCCCGAGATCCACTGCGCCGCCGAGTCGCCGGATCCGTAGCGTGCGTCCCACCCGAGCGTTCGCCCAGACTTCGATTTCGCTTCTGCCACGCGCGCGCGCACATGAGATTCGCGGATCGCGCGCCCGCGCGACCGATGGCGCAATAGCCCCTAAACCCGTCAGGTAAGCCGCCGACAGCCCCTTGCGCCGTCCGGACGGCCGCGTGGCGGAAAGTAGAAACACCAATGATCCGCTCGCGGCCAGCCATTCCAGCAGGCGCTCCATCAGCGCGGACATATAAGCCCGGATTTCCGTTTTCCAAGTGGGCTACCAATTTGATAAAATGCGCGCAAAGCCCTGATGGAAGCGGGTTTGGACGCGATTGAGGTGGTGCGGAGGAGGACAGCCGGTGGGTGAGACGCAAAAAC
>JAJZAG010000203.1 GCA_021799555.1 Deltaproteobacteria bacterium
TTCGCTAGCCGCGATAATACTATACGTGTCGCCCGCGATTATACGGATTCCAGCGAGGTCTGCGCCCGATTCCGCGGCGACGGTCTGAGGGCTCAAGGTGGGTGCCAGCGCCAGGATTGGCGTCATCGCATGGTCCCGAACCAGAATCCGCGCGGCATCCGCGAACGCCGGCAGCATCAGGCGAACTTCCGCGCGGCGGCTGCCGGGAAGCAGTGCTAGCACGCGGCTATCCGCGGGTAGCCCGTATCGCGCCAGCGTCTCGGCGCGCGGGGCCGCGGTGGAGATGCGGTCGAGCAGGGGATGGCCGACGAAGCTCACGCGCTCGCCAGCCGCCGCAAAGATCTCTTTCTCGAATGGCAGCACAACCGCCATCCGCTCGGCGCGCGCGGCGATTTTCTTCACTCTGCCGCGCCGCCAAGCCCATACCTGCGGCGTGATGTAGTAAAGCACTTTGACCCCCGCGCGCTTTGCCACTCCGGACAGGATCAAGTTGAATTCAGCGTAATCGATCAGGATCACGAGGCCAGGCGGCTCGCGCCGGATGATTCGGCGCAGGTTCATGAATGCCTTCGCGGTGCGGCCGATCGTTGAGGCGAGCTCGGAGAGGCCGAGTCCGTGAATTTCCTCCATCGTGACGAGCGCGCGTACTCCCGCCGCGCGCATTTTCTCGCCAGCGACGCCGAACAGGTCGCAGTGCGGATCGCGAGCGAGAATCTCGCGCGCGAGGTCGGCCCCGTGTAGATCGCCGGATGCCTCGCCGGCGACAATCATGATGCGGCGGCGGCGCGATTCAGCGGGCGTTGCAATGGCGCTTCGATCGGTGGAATTCAGCATCGCCGGAATTGTGATTGAATTCCGCGCGCGGCACCATCGGGGTGCCCCTGCTCAGTGCGGCGGCGGAGTGTTGGCCAGCATCGCCGACCATCCGAGCACCACGGCCAAAAGCACAATCTCAGCCGCGACATTGCGCAGCAGAGTTTCGCGCGAGGCGGCTTCATCCAAGTGCGATATGACGCGCAGGCGATTGTGCGCGGCAAGCAAAATTACGATAGCAAAGCTCGCCAGCTTCCACAAAAGCGTGCGCCCGTACATCGCGTCGGTCAGCAGATGCAGATTCCATCCGATCCGTTGATAGGCGGCGAACAGCCCGGTTGCCGTCAGGATCGCGACCGACGCCGCCGCGAGCGCCGCGACCTTTGGCGTAGCCGCGCGGATCCACTGCGCCTGACAGGGATCCGCGCCGCACCCAAGCATCAGCGAGACCAACGCACCGAGCCAGAGGCCGGCGGCAGCCTGATGGACCCAATAGATCGCGATCGACAAGCGTCCGAAATCGATCGCGTGGCCCGCGATACTGCCAAACAGCATCAAGACCGCTGTGAGTAACATCATCGCGACCGCCGCTGTCCGCTCGCGGATCGGAAGCCACGCCGCGATTGCGAGAACCATGACCGCCAGCAGACGCCATCGCCACGCGCGGCCCGCGTCGGTCTCGCGCATGATCTCAGGCACGAGCGGCATGACGCGCCACCATCGCGTCTGCGCCATCTCGCAAGCCATTTCCAGGAATGCCAGCGGCGAAATCACCAGCAGCGCGAGGGTGAGCGCGCGCCAGAGCGCGGGGAGTCTGCGCCGGAAATCGATGCTCGAGTCGGAGGCGAGACCTCTTGTCACGAGCGCGAACGCCGCCGTCCCGAAGATTAGCGATTGCGCCGCAATCAGCAGCCACGCAAACGTTGCCGGAACGGCAATCACGCGCCCGGACCTTTCACGGTAAAAATGTACGAACCGTTGGTGTGATGCGTATCGATACAGACCACGGCCCACTTCACCGTGTAAACGCCCGGTGCGAGCGCGCCGAGCTTGATCGACAAGGTGCGCCCATCCGAGGTCAGAGTCGGATCGCCGACCGCGTAATTCTTGCCGTCGGCGCCATCGACCTCGATTTTCGCGAACAAGTTTTCGATTGGCGCATCGAACTTGATCGAAACCTCGCCCGGAGGAGCGGACAAGGTCTGTCCCGCGGATGGTGATTCCTGCTCGGGAAACGAATGCGCACGCGCTGGCACTGCGGCGCCCAAAACGAATGCAACCGTCAGTATCGTAAGAGCCGTGCGTCCCCGGGTTCTCATGGATCGTGGTCCGTTCATCTTGTGGCCTTCAATTTCCGAACAGCTTCCAGTTACCCTGCGGAATTATCGAATCGTAGAAGATATCGAGCAGGCCGATCACCGCCGCATGGGTGCCCGGTACGCTCGCATTGTTAAGCGCAAACTGGGTACCGAGGCTCAACTCGAATCGGTAGCCGACGTACGCAATTCCCGGCGTGGCGACCAGATTGGGGAAAGTCTGCCCGGACGGTCCGCGAATCAACTGTGAGTAATTGATTTCGGTGAACAGGAAAAGATCTCTAAATGGCGGTCTCAGGCCAATATCCTGAACGTTGTTGCTCAGATACGGCAGCGAATATTCGATAACCTGGTCTGCGAATAGTTGATGGCTGGTATGGCCGCCGAGCGCGGGCAAATAGCCGACGTCACCCTGAAATCCGAGCGGGCGCAAATATTTTAGCACGGGCAGATTAGGCAGATCGCCGAGCGCCTTTTCCCATAAGAACTCCGGTCCCAGGCTCGTATGCTGCTGTTCTTCGACGCTCGGATTTCCGGCCGGCAACTGCATCTGGACCGCGAACGCCATCAGGAACTCGTGCTCGGGAACGATCAGAAAGGCGTATTTCGCGAACAGATCGAGATTGCCGAATCCCTGCGCGTCGGGGCCGTCGTTAGGCGACTGATAGAGCCACGAGGTGCCGCCACCGATGCTGAAGCGCGGCAATCCTTCACTATCGGTGCCGAGCACTTTTTCGATCGAGCTGCCGATCGAAAGGGTGCGTCCGCCGGCACCGCGAGTCCAATACGGTTGCACGATATCAAGTTCATTTGCCGGGGTTGGATCCTCGGCGATCAACGGTTCAAGAAAAATGTAGTCGCCCACGACTCCGTGCGCCCGGGCCGATTGCGGCCGGGCTAGAATCGCGAGGACCGGAAAGATCGATAGCAGACATGCGAGCGTCTTCAAGCCGGTCTCCGTCGCTGCCGCGCGATGGCGGCGCAATTCTGCGAGCGCTCGCGCGGCGTTACGGCCGCCGGCGCTCACGTAGTAACCGAACGAAATTGGATAACCGTCAGGAAACCGCTTTGGGCGGCGGAGGGTCGGGCGTAAAGATAATCTCGTACAGCGCAGCCGGCGTATATTCCGGTGCGCGTTCGAACTCGCTGGTCGCGCACTCGCGCACGAGCGCTGATGGCCGCGCAAACGGCACCGAGGATGCCGCACCCACGAACGACTGGAGCGGATGACAGATATCCGCGCTGAGCGACAGCGTTCTTGAGCCGGATTGCGGCGCCGATATGGCGACTGGGACGCCCGCGATCAGCAGTCCGACCGCAAGCATAGCCGCGATCGATCGCCGCAGCGCGCCAATCCGCATCGTATGCAACCACCAGCGCATCGCGGGTCCACGATTACACGCGCCGGAGACGCCTATCAAGCGGTGCGCTCGGCGCCAAGCGCGGGGTTTCTCCGGCGCCTGAGACTGCGTATGATTCGGTTCTTGAGGAATTATCATGCTGATCGTTACCGGAGGGGCCGGATTTATCGGAAGCAATCTGGTCCGCGCACTCAATGACCGCGGCGACACCAATATCCTGATCGTTGATCGGATCGGCGAGAACTTCCGCAATCTCAGCGGCTTGCGATTTGCCGATTTCATGGAGCCCGAGACGATGCTGCTCGCGATCGAGCGGCGCACGATGCCACCGTCGGTCGAGGCGATTTTCCATCAAGGCGCCTGCGCGGACACAACCGAGACCGACGGGCATTACATGATGGAGAACAACTTCAGGTTCTCGCGCGAATTGCTGCACTTTGCGCTCGACCGGCGCGCGCCGATGGTCTACGCGTCGAGCGCTTCGGTCTATGGAGCGAGTCGAGGGACCGCCGTCAATCCGGCAAACGAACGTCCGCTCAATTTGTACGCCTTCTCGAAGCTCGCGTTTGACAATCTCGTGCGCCACGTGGCGCACCGCACCGAGCGCGGCGCGGGCAGCACGATCGTGGGGCTCCGCTATTTCAACGTCTATGGTCCGCATGAGGAGCACAAGGGCAAAATGGCCTCGATGCCGTATCAGTTGCATCACCAGCTCCGTGATACGGGAGTGGCGCGATTATTTTCCGGAACCGACGGCTATCCCGACGGCGAGCAGCGCCGCGATTTCGTGTTCGTCGAGGACGTGGTCAATGTGAATCTGCATTTCGCCGGCCAATCCGCGCACCCGCAAGTCATCTTGAATGTCGGCACCGGCATCAGCCGCAGTTTCAACGAGACGGCGCAGATTCTGATCAAACTGCGCGGGGGCGCGGGCAAAATCGAATATTTCCCGTTCGACGAACGCCTCAAGGGCAAATACCAAAGCTACACCCAAGCGGACCTCGAAGCGCTGCGCGCCGCAGGCTACACCGCCGAGTTCACGCCCCTCGAGCAAGGCTTGGCTCAATCGGTAGCGGCTTGGGGATAATCGCGTCCGGCACGGTAGCGGACGATCAACCTTGTGCGCTCGCGCGGTCGATATCGTTGACCACCGTCTGAGCGCTGACCTCGAGGCCGTCGTATTGCCTGAGTTGCCGGCCGTTCGGGCCGAGCAGATAGGCCGCGGTCATGTGCATGATCGAGCCGTCGGGAGCATGGCCGATCTTCAGTCCATAAATTGCGAGCACCTGCGCGATCTGCGCGGGGGTGCCGGTGAGAAAAATCCAGCCGGGGTCGTTTGCGCCCATGCGCTCGGCATATTTCGCCAGTTCGGGCGGACCGTCGTGCAGCGGATCGATCGTGAACGAAACGATGATGACCTTGGTGCCGAGCGCCGGTCCGAGCAGCTTGGCGATCGCCGTCATTTTCTGCGTCAGGAGCGGGCAGGTCGAAGTGCAGTTGGCGTAGATGAAATCCACGAGCACCGGTTTGCCACGCAACGAATCGAGCGCAATCTTCTTTCCGGATTGATCGAGCAGAATGATATTCGCGGGCAGGCATTGCGCCTGGTTGACCGCCGGATAGGATCCGGGCGCTTCACCGTGAGAACATCCGCCGGCCGCCAGGCAAATCGTGAATAGAATTCCCGTGGCGATTCGCGCCGCTCTATTTGTCCTTGCTGAACGCAATGTCCGGCTGATGCGCGACAGCGCTCAGAACAGGTACCCGCCCGATTTCAAATCGGACGTGTTAATCGTCACCATCGCACCCGACTCCCGATGGGGCAGGCTTGCGGGAACGCACGACGCCTTGCCTTTGGTCATGTGCTCGATAGGGTAGTGGTTTCCGCACACGCGGCAGATCAGCTCGTCGTGCGAAATTTTGAAGCCGCGATGATAGGTGTAGCACTGACGGCAGGCGTCGAAGACGGTGCGCACTTTGCCGTCGTCACCGCGCGCCAGAATGAAGCGCAGACGTTTGCCGGCCGAATCCGCGTAGCAGTAGGTCTGCGCTCTTCCATTTAAGAGGCCCGCGACGTTGATCCGCACTAGCGACGATCCGAGCACCGGCAGGCAAGTGGCGCTCGCTGCATGAAGCATCCAACCAGCGGCCAGGATTATGGCGCCGGCCGCGAGAAAGATCTTTTTGCGCCCAAACCGCATTGTCCAATTATCGTGGCGCGGTGCGGGCAGACAGTCAATCGGCGCGATCCTGACTCCCCGCGGCGCCGGTCTTCATCTCGTGCTTGATGCGTTCGCTAAGCTCCATCACGCGCAGTCCGTCTTCGGCGGTGACGGCGGGAGTCGCGCGGGTGCGGACCGCGGCGATGAAGGAGGAGACTTCGTCGGCGAGCGGATCTCCCGCTTCGAGGTCAATCTGATCGGCCGAGATAATCGGGAACTTCGCACCCGGCGGCGGCGGACTCTTGCGGTAAACCTGAACCCGTCGCGCTTCGTAATCGACTGAAATATAGGCGTCGGGCTGGAAAAAGCGAATCTTGCGTTCGCGTTTGGGCGCGACGCGGCTCGTGCTGATATTGGCGATAAGCCCGCTTTTGAACCGGATCCGTGCGTTCGCCAGATCGATCGAATCGGTGAGAATCGCCACGCCGAGCGCCTCGACGGAGACCGCTTCCGAAGGCGCGAGCGACAGGATTACGTCGAGGTCGTGAACCATGAGATCGAGGATGACGTCGACGTCGGTGCCGCGCTCGGTGAACGGAGCGAGCCGATGGCATTCGACGAAGCGGGGATTATCGACGATCGAGCGCAGGCGGATGATCGCGGGGTTGAAGCGCTCGAGGTGTCCGATCTGAAAGACGCGCCCGGTTTGTAAGCCGAGCGCGGCGAGCCGGCGCGCCTGGTCGAGCGTTGTCGCCATCGGCTTTTCCAGCAGCAGGTCGATTCCCGCGCCCAGCAGCGCCGAGGCAATTTCGAAATGGACGCTGCCTGGCGCGGCGACGGTCGCGAGGTCGATCTTACCGGCCAAGTCGCGATAGTCGGTCATCGCGGCGGCGCCGGTCTCGGCGGCGAGTTTTTCCGCTGCGGCGCGATCGGTATCGACAATCGCGGCGATCCGGACTCCGTTGTGCGCCGCATATTTTCGCGCGTGCAGAGTGCCAAGGCGCCCGGCGCCTATCACCGCGGCGCGCAGCTCAGACATGGCCGTAGAGCGTGACTTTCGAGGCTGCCGCAATTGTCATCGTGCGCTCGCGTTCGAGAATCAGGGTCACGCCCGCTTCGACTCCGAGCATCGCCGCGCCGATTTCGGCAACCAGCGCGATCGTCTCCGGACCGATTGCGGGGCGGTCGAAACGCAGATCCTGACCCGGCTTGGCCGCCTTGGCGATCACAATCCTGCCCCCGAGCAGCGCGGCGGCGCGTCTGAGCGCCGCGTCGGTGCCCTCGACCGCTTCGACCGCGCCGACGATTCCGTCGCGGACCGCGACGGTCTGTCCGATGTCGAAGCTGCCGAGCTGGCGCGCGACGGCGAAGGCCAAATCCAGGTCGCGAAGCTGTCTCTCCGATGGTTCGGGTC
>JAJZAG010000204.1 GCA_021799555.1 Deltaproteobacteria bacterium
GCGCCCTCGAAGCGATTGCACGGCTCACCGCGCGCGGCGTCGCCGTCTCGATCGGGCATACCGACGCGACCCTCGAAGAAGCGCGCGCCGGAATTTCCGCCGGCGCGCGGATGTTCACGCATCTGTACAACGCGATGCGGCCGCTCGGTCATCGCGATCCCGGCGTGATCGCCGCCGCGCTCGCCAAATCCGAAGCGCGCCCCGCGCTCATCCCCGACGGCATCCACGTGCATCCGGAGATGCTGCGCCTGGTTTATCTCGCGCGCGGCATGAAGGGCATCGTCATCACCTCGGATAAAGTCGCGCTCGCCGGAACCGCTCCCGGCGCGGCCTTCGAGGTCGGCCGCGCGCGCGCGAAAATCGACCGCGGCGCCGCGCGCCTGCCCGACGGCACCTTGGCCGGCAGTATCATCAGTATGCTCGACGGCGTGCGTCTGATGGTGCGCGAGGTTGGCGTGCCGCTCGCCGAGGCGGCGGTGATGGCCGCCACCAATCCCGCCGCAGTCGCCGGATTCAGGGATCGCGGCCGGCTCGATCCCGGCGCACGCGCGGATTTAATCGTAATGAGCCGGGCGCTAGAGTTGAAAGCGGTGTTCATCGCGGGCCGCGAGCTCCGCTGAATCATCGCCGCGCCATCGCGCGGCAATCCGCGCTGCGAACGGGAGCATCCGATGCCTCTGAACAAGAACTGCGTGGGCCGGCAGTTTCCGCCGATCACGACTGACGTAACCGCTGCCGCCACGATGGCGTACGCGCGGGCGTACAATGACGATAACCCCGCCTTCTTCGACAACAACCGCCCAGGCGGGGTCGTCGCCCCACCCATGTTCGGCGTCGTCGTCACGTGGAACTCGGTGATGGGCGCGGTGATGGATCCCGAGGTCGGCGCCGATCTGCTGCGCCTTGTTCACGGTGAACAGGATATGCGCTTTTTCGCCCCGATTCGCCCCGGCGACCGGATCACCTCGCGCGCCAGAATCGCTTCAATCGAAACCAAGGCAACCGGCGAAACGATGGCGGTCGAGATCGTCGCCGATAATCAAAACGGCGACCCGGTGCTGCGCATCATGTTCAGCGTTTTTATTCGCGGCGGACGCCGCCGCGACGCGGTCCTGGAACCGCGCCCGGTCGAGATCGCGCGCGGCGAACCGCTCCTCAGCGTGGTGCAAAAGATCGACCCCGATCAAACCATCCGCTACGCCGCAGCTTCGGGCGATCGCAATCCGATCCACGTTGACGAGAATGTGGCGAAGATGGCCGGGCTGCCCGGTATCATCGTCCACGGGCTGTGCACGATGGCGTTCACGTCCAAAGTCGTGATTGACCGGCTGTGCGGCGGCGATCCGCTGCGTCTGTCGCGCCTTGCGGTGCGTTTTTCGCGCCCCGTGCGTCCCGGCGAAACGCTCACAACCAAAGTCTGGGCCGACGGCGAACACGACAATCGCAAGGTGTTCGCGTTTGAAACCTTTAACGCCAACAATCAGGCCGTCATCAAGGACGGTATCGCGGAAATCGCGGCCTGACGCGCATCGCGCGTTGCGCCCTTCGCCGTGAAGATCACCTTCGGCCTATCGCTCGCGCTAAGCGGAAAGTACGCCGCGATGGGGCGGCAGGCCGAAGCCGCCCTGCGGCTGTTCGTCGCGGATGCGAACGCGGCCGGAGGAATCAGGCTCGGGTCGGCACGCGCGAAGGTCGCCCTCGAGTGCGTTGACGATCAAAGTGATCCCGCGCGATGCGCCGCGATTTACCGCGCGCTGATCGCCGAAAATCGCGCCGATTTGTTGCTCGGCCCCTACTCGAGCGACCTCGCCGCCGCCGCCGCGCCGATCGCCGAAGCCGCCGGCTGCGTTTTTGTGAACCACGGCGGCACCGCCGATTCGCTCTATGAGTGCGGCCATCGTTCAATCGTCGGCGTCACCGCGCCGGCCAGCGAATACATGGCGGGCTTCGTGACGCTGCTCGCATCGCTCAAATTCTGGCGCAAACGCGTCGCTATAGTTTCTCCGCGTTCTCCTTTTGCAGGTGCTGTCTCAGGAGGGTTCGAACGCGCCGCCGCCGGGCGTATCGCGCGCCGCCGCGGCGTCCGCGTGCGCGTGAAATGGTACGGTGACTTCGATCCCCTGAGCACTCCCGCCGCGCTGTTTCCCGCGATGCGCCGGAATCGGGTCAACGCGCTTGTCAGCGCCGGCAGCTATGCGCACGATCTCGCCGTGATGCGAGCCGTCACCGCCGATCCGCGCCTCAACATTCCGGTGCTCGCGTGCGTGGCCGCTGGAGTGGCGCGATTTCGCGACGACCTCGGCGAGAACTCCGAAGGTATCGTGGGACCAAGTCACTTCGAAGCTGAAGCTGGCCACGTTCCAACCCTTGGTCCGTCGCCGCGAGAGTTCGCGCGCCGAATGAGCCGCGCCGCCGGAATTGCCGAACCCGATTATCCAGCCGCGCAGGCGTATGCGGCCGCGACGCTTGCCGGCGCAGCGCTTGAAGCGGCAGGCGCACTCGAGCAGCGGCAAATCCGCGCCGCCTTTTCAAATCTCCACGTGACCACGATGCTTGGCGAGTTCGCGCTCGATCCGGAAACCGGCCGCCAGATCGGCCATCGCCCACTGCTGGTTCAATGGCACGGCGGGCACAAAGTGATTATCAATCTGGAACCGCCCGACGACTCGGACTCGCTCGAATTCCCCTCGGGATGGCGCCTGATCGCGGCCGGAATCCAGATGCTTAGGTTGAACCGCGGCGGCGCTCCTGAGCAGATCGAGGACGACGGCGAACACGCTCCCGACGAACACAAGAAGGACGAGGGCGGGCGGATCGATGGGCGCGAAAAGGACTGAACGCAACCGCGGCGACGTGCTCGCGATCGGCCTGATGTCGGGTACCTCGCACGACGGCGTAAGTGCCGCGCTCGTCAGGATCGATGAACGCGGCCGTCCGCCCGCGCGTGCGATTGCGTTTCAGACCTTCCCGTATTCCGCAAAGTTTCGCGCGCGGCTGCTCGAAGCCACTTCGGGCGCACCGGTCGGCTCGGGAGAGCTGTCCACACTCAATTTCGAACTCGGCCGCGCCTTCGGTCGCGCTGCGATAGCGGTCGCGCGCGCCGCGCGGGTCGCGCTATCGCGACTCGATTTTATCGGCTCCCACGGCCACACATTCTTTCATCGCCCGCCGGGCGCCGCCAAACGCGGCGCGACCGCCTCGACTCTGCAACTCGGAGAACCCGCGATGATCGCCGCGATGACGCAGCTTCCCGTCGTCGCCGACTTCCGCCCGATGGACATCGCGCTTGGCGGTGAAGGCGCTCCACTCGCTCCGCTGGCGCATCTGTGGCTCTTCACCGATCCGAGTCGCGGACGCGTAATCCAGAATATCGGCGGAATCGGCAACGCCACTTTCATCCCCGCCGGTGCGAGCCTCGAAAGTCCCGGCCTGATCGCGTTCGACACCGGGCCGGGTGTCGGCCTGATCGACGCGCTCGCAGTCGAGATGACGGGCGGAAAGATGCGGATGGATCGCGGCGGCAGACTAGCCGCGCGCGGGCGTGTTAGCCCGGCGATGTTGTCGGCGTTGATGCGCAATCCATATTTTCGTCGCCGCCCGCCGAAATCAACCGGCCGCGAAGAATTCGGACTTCCTTACCTCGCCGAAATCCGGCGGATCGCGCAGCCGCTCGGCGTACGCGGCCACGATCTGTTCGCGACCGTCACTGCGCTAACGGCGGAATCGATCGCCGAGTCGGTGCGCAAGTTTATCCTTCCGCGCGGACGCGTCGATCAGATAATCGCCACCGGCGGCGGCGCGCGTAATCCAACGTTGTTGGCGATGCTCGCGTCACGGATGCCGGAACTCGAGGTCACGACTGCCGACCAAGTCGGCGTCGACGGAGATTCGCTCGAGGCGGTTGCGTTCGCGATTTTGGGCTACCAGATGCTGCACGGGCGCCAGGGCAATATCCCAAGCGTAACCGGAGCGCGCGCGCCTGCGATCCTCGGCAAACTGACCCTCCCTCCGCAAGCGTTGAACACGCATCCCGCCCCTCGTGCGCGCCGCCGCTAGCGCGTGGCCGCTCGATACTCTGCCGTCGCGCGTAGTTGCGGCCGTGACATCCTTTGATGAGCGATGCGCCTTGTCCGCCGATCTTCCTTCTAATACGTTTGAATCGTGGAAGGCGCGCTGGCGGCTCGTAACGAACATGCTGCGCCGATTCTTTCCCCAGAGGTTATCCCTTGGCGGCGACCACTTTGCGTACGGAAAAAATCTGGATGGACGGAAATCTGGTCCCATATGACGAGGCCAACGTCCATGTCCTGACTCACAGCCTGCACTACGGGCTTGCCGTATTCGAAGGGATGCGATGCTACAAAATCGAGGGCGGCGGGTCGGCGATTTTTCGCGGCAAGGAACATATCCGCCGTCTGCTCGAATCGGCGCATATCGTCGAGATGCCGATGCATCACAGCTCCGAAGAGCTGCTCAAGGCCTGCGCCGACGTGGTGCGCGCGAACAAACTCGCCGAATGTTATCTGCGCCCGATCGCCTTCTATGGAGAAGGCGAGATGGGTCTTGCCGCGCGCGGCAATAAAACCCGCGTCGCGATCGCCGCGTGGCCGTGGGGCGCCTACCTTGGCGAAGACGGCGTCAACAAGGGCGTGAGGCTTAAAACCTCGTCGTTCGTTCGCTTTCATCACAACTCGATGATGCCGGCGGCGAAGGCTTCGGGAAATTATATCAACTCGATTCTTGCCGGTTACGAGGCGCGCCGCGGCGGTTACGACGAGGCGTTGCTGCTCGACACGCAGGGCTACGTCGCCGAAGGCAGCGGCGAAAACGTGTTCGTAATCCGCGACGGAATCGTGCGCACTCCCACGCTGAGCTCAATCCTGCCGGGCATCACGCGCGCCTCGGTGATAACGATTCTGCGCGACAATTCGATTGACGTGCGCGAGGAACTCTTCGCGCGCGACGCGTTCTACGTCGCCGACGAGGCGTTTATGACCGGCACCGCCGCCGAAGTCACGCCGGTAGTCGAGCTCGACGACCGGAAAATCGGCAGCGGCGTTCCCGGCCCGATTACCCGCAAAGTCCAGAAAGTATTTCAGGACGCGCTGCACGGCCGCGACCGCAAATATCAGGACTGGCTGTACCGCATCTGACGGCCGCGCCATCCGCGGCGGAAGCCAACCCGCCGCACGCCGATCGCCCGCGCGCGGCAGGCGCGCGGCCGATATGAGGAGCCGATATGAAGATGCTCTCAAGCCTCATCGTTTTTGCAGCAATCGTGATCATCGCCGTCGTGGTGCTCCGCCCGCGTGTCGCGCGCGCCGCACTGCTCAAGCAAGGACAGATCGCGCCAGGCTTCTCAACCCAGATGGTCGAGGGCGATCAAATTTCACCGATCTCGCTCGCCGATCTACGCGGCAAGACCGTCGTGCTGTACTTCTACCCAAAGGACGATACTCCCGGATGCACTAAGGAAGCCTGCGCTTTCCGCGACGGCTTCGCCCGCTTTCAGGCCGCGGGTCTGGTGGTGCTCGGATGCTCGGTGCAGGATTCGGACGCGCATCGCGCATTTATCAAAAAGTACAATATTCCATTCCCGCTGCTGCTCGACCCCGACAAGAAAATCGCGACGGAGTACGGAGCCGCCAACGGAATCCCGATCCTGGGCCTCGACCGGCGCATCACCTACGTGATCGACCCCGAGGGCCGGATCGAGAAAGTTTATCCAAGCGTCGATCCGTCGGTTCACGCAAACGAGATTCTCACCGACCTCAAAGTTCCCGAGCATCCCGCCGCCCCGCCGTCTCCGGCCGCAAGCCCATCGAACGCGGCGCCCAGCGGTGACGTCAATTAAGGAAGCTCTGCGCAGGCGCTTTGAGTGCCGTTTCCGCGCGCGTGGTTTGGCGGCACGTGCCCCAGCCTGAAGCCGTTTCCCCGAGGGAAGCTCTGCACAACCCGTCGGGGCAAAATTCGAGAACCCGTGATCCGACGCGTTACTCGGAACGCCAGTTCACCCCGAGACTTCGCCGCACATTTTGCAGAAAAAAGCTCTCATTCCCGCGCGCGTGGCCGCCGCGCGCGAGGAATCTCGGACGGCTGGCTGTGCGCGCCTCGGCGCGGAGGCCGAAAGTAGCTTGTGCAGAGGTTTCCCAGGGGAAGCCCCGAGATCTTGATCGATTCACTTCCCGGGAGATACGGTCTCTCGCTCGCGCAGAGGTTGCTCGCGGCGATGACATCGGCGGTCGCGAGAGGCTAATCTCAGATACGATGGCGTCAAAAGCAAAACCCGAGTCCAAACCGCGACCTCGAAATTCCAGAAATCCGCGCGCCGGCATCGCGCTCAAGGCGCTGATGTTCGACTTCGGGGGAACGCTCGCATTTCTCGATTACGAGCTGCTTGCGCGCGAGTTCAGCCGCCCCGGGCGCAAGCTCGACGCGCTCACGCTCGAGCTTGCCGAGTATCGCGGGCGCGCGATGATCGACCGCTACATGATGAACGGGCGCGCTCCCGACGTTAATCGCGGTTACGAGGAATTTTTCCGCGAATGGCTGGGCGCGGCGGGAATTCCCGAAGAGGAAATCCGCGAGTGCGGCGAACGCTTCCAGAAGATTCATCGCGAGGCGACTTTGTGGCGCGTCGTGCATCCGGGCACCCGCGAGGCCCTCGAACGCCTTAAACGCGCGGGCTACAAGCTCGCCATAGTCTCGAACGCCGAAGGCCAGGTTGAAGGCGATGCGCACCGCTTCGGCCTTGCCGAGTATTTCGACACGATAATCGACTCGCACGTGGTCGGCGTCGCGAAACCCGACCCGCGCATCTTCCGGATCGCTCTCGAGCGCCTAGGCGTCGCGCCCGGTGAGGCGAAGTTCGCGGGCGATATCTACTCGATCGACATGCTCGGCGCCCGCGCCGCCGGAATCGACGCCCGCCTAATCGATCAACACGACCGCTACGACTGGGTCGATCACCCCAAAATCCGCCACGTCAGCGAGCTGCACAGGATTGAGTAGCGCGTCCGCGCCGCCAAGGCGTATTCGAACGCCTTGGTTTTT
>JAJZAG010000006.1 GCA_021799555.1 Deltaproteobacteria bacterium
CTCGCCGCCGAATGCGCGCGTGTAAATCTTGGCGCGCCGGCCGTGATTGTCGTCGGCGAATGCGCGGCCCTGCGCAAAGACCTTCGATGGTTCGAGGGGCTTCCGCTGTTCGGTCGGCGGATCGTAGTCACAAGAGCGCACGCGAAGGGGATGGCGTTCGCCCGCGCGTTGCGCGCGCTCGGCGCCGATGCGATTGAGTATCCGACGATCGCAATTGCGCCGCCTACGAGTTACGCGGCCCTGGACCGCGCGATCGCCAGGCTCGATAAGTTCGACTGGATAATCTTCACCAGCGCAACCGGAGTTGAGTCGTTCGTCGCGCGATTGCGCGCACTGGGCCACGACCTTCGGCAAATTGGGCGCGCGCGGCTGTGCGCGATCGGACCCGCGACTGCGCGTGCTCTCGATAAATACGCGCTGCGTATCGCCGCGATACCGTCAGAATACAGGGCCGAGGCGATCGTTCCCGCTATAGGAGGGCGCCGGATTCGAGGCGCGAGTATACTCATACCGCGCGCACAGGTTGCACGTGAAATCCTGCCGAAAATCCTGCTTGAGCGGGGAGCTCGCGCCGTTGAAGTTGCACCGGCCTATCGCACGGTCCGTCCGGCTGCGCGCCAGACCGCCCGGGTCCGCGCGATGGCGTCAGCCGGTGAGATCGACCTGGTTACCTTCACGAGTTCCAGCACCGTCGAGAATTTTTGTGAACTCGTCGGCGACGCGGCGCGAGGCCTCAGCGCCGCCGCAATTGGTCCGATCACTGCCGCAACCGCCGCGAAACATGGCCTAAAAGTCGCTGTTGAGCCGGCTGAGTACACCACCGACGCGTTGATCGGCGCGATTCGCGCGTACTACGAAGACCGCGACAAACGGCGCGCCAGCGCTGTATAATCGCATTAATCCCCAAGCCTGCAGATCATTCAAACAATGGCATTTCCACTCCATCGCCCACGACGCTTTCGCCGCACCGAAACCCTGCGCCGGATGGTCAGGGAGACGCGCCTTTCGCCCGATAACCTCATTCAGCCGCTATTCGTCTGCCCGGGGCGCGGGATCAAGCGGCCCGTCCCTTCGATGCCGGGCGTAGCGCAAATGTCGGTGGACAAAATCGTCGCCGAAGCACGCGAAATTCAAACCTCCGGCGTGCCCGCGCTGATTTTGTTCGGAATTCCGGAGCGCAAAGATGCGATCGGCAGTCAGGCCTGGAACGACGATGGCGAAGTCCAGCGCGCAATTCGTGAAATCAAGGAGCGCGTACCGAATCTCGCCGTCATCACCGACGTATGTCTGTGCGAATACACCGACCACGGGCATTGCGGCGCGGTCGCGGATGGCGACGTGGATAACGACGCGACCCTCGAACTGCTGGTACGCGAGGCGCTGTCGCACGCGCGCGCGGGCGCTGATATTGTCGCGCCATCAGACATGATGGATGGACGCGTGGGCGCAATTCGGCGCGCGCTGGACGAAAACGGATTTGCGAACATTGCGATAATGGCCTATTCGGCAAAGTTCGCGTCAGCGTTTTACGGACCGTTTCGTGACGCGGCTCAATCTGCGCCGCAGTTTGGCGATCGGCGCTCCTATCAGATGGATCCGCCCAACGGTGACGAAGCTATCCGCGAAGTCGCGCTCGATCTCGAAGAGGGCGCCGATATCGTAATGATCAAACCCGCTCTGCCGTATCTCGATCTGATCTGGCGCGTGAAGCAGAAATTCAATGTCCCAGTCGCCGCCTACAACGTATCGGGCGAGTACTCGATGATCCGGGCGGCGGGTATTAACGGGTGGATCGACGAAGACCGCGCTGTAATCGAAGTGCTTACAAGCATCCGCCGCGCCGGAGCGGATTTGATCCTGACCTACTTCGCCACCGATATCGCGCGCAAGTTACAACTCGGCCAATAGAAAACCGGCCGGCAGGTCCGAGCGGTCCTTCCGCTCAACCCGGCGCTTTACCCTACACCCCGCTTGACGTGTCGCTCGTACCATGGACGCATCGCGCCGAACGCCCGCAGCTGATGATAGGCAAGTTCATCGTCGGCGTAGCGATGCTCCGGACCGAGCACGCATCGCACGCGCGCGTGGCATCGCGGCGCGCAGTCGGGTTCGTCTTCGACGCGATGGGTCAGGCATTTCGGAACATCCCACCCAGCGGGATATGCCACCGCACCCACCGGGCACGCGGCAATGCAACTCCGCGCAGTGCACGACAGACAGGGATCGAACCCGGCCGCCGGACCTGGAGCGTCAATTTTCCGATCGATCAAAATCGCCGCTCGAAACGCGATCCACGGACCGTACACCGGATGCACGGCGACGCCCAGAAGGCTTGGCCCGGCGAGTCCGGCTGCCTTTCCGAGTTCGATAAAGTTGAGAGTCGCCTCGCCGTGCATGAATGGATAGACGACGCGGATGGCTGCACCCGCGCTTTGCGCGGCACGCACAATCTCGTCCTCGACGATCTCGCGGGTAAAATCGTCAAGCGGATTGGTGCGCTGCCACCATCCAGGATGCGCCCGGGCGTGGCGCTTGAGCGCGGCCCACAAATCTCCACCGCCATTGGCGACGACGATTATAGTGCGCGCATCCGGCGCGATGACGCACGCGCGATAGGCGTCGCTCACGGCAGAATCGTAGCGTTCGACCGTAACTGCCGCGACGAGATTGAGGCCGTACGGAGCTCCCGCGCGGCGAATCTTCTCAATTGTCGGATGAACCGGTTTCATATCCGCAAAAGCTCAGGAGACGGCGTACGTAACGAGCGCGTCCGCGACGCGAGCCCCGGCGCGATCGCGGATTTCGACCGCGATACTGGCGAGCCGTCTGCCAGCGCGCGTGACCGAGGCCTTCGCGACCAGATCGCTCTGAACGGCCGGCCCCGTGAAGTTTATCGACATCGCAACCGTCGCGCTGCGCGTCGTCTGTTCAAGGCTCCATACCGCCGCGCACGCCGTGAAATCGGCCAACGCCGCGATAGCACCGCCGTGGACGGGCGCGCGATGACCGCCGTCGTTCAAAATCGCCGGCCGAAACGGCATCCGCGCCACCGCGACGCCGTGCTCGGCCGATTCGATTTTGAGTGCGAGCATTACGGCAAACGGCGCGCGCTCTATCGATTCGAAGGCCTCTGCGCGATCATTCATCGGCATCGCGATTGCTCGCTCCGCTGCGCTCCCGGTCAGCACCCGAGGCGATCGGGCAACTCGGCAAGATCTCCGATCTCGATTTCCGGCGCGACGATCCCCTCCGGAAATGGCTTGCGGTGCTTGTTGATCCAGGCGACGTGAATTCCCATCCGCTTCGCCCCCAGTACATCTTCATGTGGCGTGTCGCCCACAAACAGGACCTCGTGCGGCGCGAGACCCAACGCGTCGAGCGTATGCCGAAAGGCCTCAGGATGCGGCTTGCGCAGGCCGAGCTCCGCCGAGATCACCACCACGTCGAACAGCTCGCGGATTCCGGTGTCATGCATGATTTCATGTCCGGTCGCAGCGTCGTCGAAATTCGAAAGCAGCCCGAGCCGGTAATGGCGGTGCAGGCGTCGGACCGCATCGAGCCGCGGGGCAGGCGCCGCAGTGACCTCACGAACACGTGTCATATGGGCGAGCCGCAGACGTTCGGCCAGTGGAGCGACGAGCGCTGGCTCGACACCGATCCGATCGAGCGTGCGCTTGAAGCGCTCCGAGCATGAGATCTCAATCTCGTCGCGCGCACGCGCGGCAAAAATCTCCTCATAGACCTTGCCCTGCGCGTCCATGAACGACTCTGGATCAAAGCGCTCTCCGAGTGATTCCGCGAGAATTGGGAATAATATTGGCGCGGTGCTGCGGAACTCGCGTCCGCGCCATGACATCATCGGCAGCAGCGCGGGGTTCCACGTCACCAGCGTATCGAAGAGGTCAAGGATGATCGCTTTGAAGCCCGCGTCAGCCACGACGGCTCAGCGCCTCTGCGGTTGTAGCCAGCGCTGCAAGATTGAGCAGCAGAACAGCGCCGTTCAGATACACCGATAGCTGATGCAGATGGTCGAACTCCGCCCTCACCGCCGGATCGGGGTTCTGCTCTTCCGAAACGCCGCGAACCGCGTCAACTCGAGGCCGGATAACCGCGCCCGCATAGAATGTCAACCCGAGCGCGAGCGCGAGCGCCACCGCGCTCATACCCCACCATAGCCGCGCTTCGCGCACTGCGGTGAAATAGATTGCTAAGGCCAGCGCGATCGTGCTCGCGACATAGCCCAGCGCGTAATAGCGTGGAAATATCGCATGTACGACTTTTCCCGCCTCAGTGATCGGAAGCTGTCCAAAAACCGCCGGCGCCGTGAAGAAGGAAAAAAACACAATCCCGCCGAGCCAGCACCCTATCGCTAGAAGATAAAGAAATAAGGCAATCATGCTTGGTTTTAAGCCCCGTGCGTCTGCGTTGCGTCAGTTCAGCCACGGCTTTGGAGCGCCAGGCAGCTGGCGGCGCGTCGCGTAACCTCCCTCAATCGGGTGCCACGCGATTACGCATCGTTCGCCGAACTGCCAGCACAGAAAGGCCACCTCTTCGCCGTTGTCAAAAGGGAAATCAATCAAGCCCTGATCGATATCTTTGAGAACACAGCCCATTTCCTCAATCTGCTCGACGGCCTGCGACATCCGGCCCGTGGGCTCTTCCAGTTCGGGATGTAATGCCACAACCTCGGATAACGTACGCTGCAAAATCTGCGGATTAGAAACCGCGATCTCGTTGATTCGCTCCCGTACCTCATTCGCCCTAACCTGCAAGTCGCGCACGATAATCTCAAGACGCGGAATGAGACTGTTGGCTTCGTCCGGACTGAACAATTTTTCGAACCGCGGTTTGGACAAGCTCACCTCGCCAATGGCGCCGGGCGCGATGCGTGGTTACCTTAGGATTCGGAGGTTACCTTGTCAGCCCGGTACCCATATATTACGGTAAACGTCGGATTGGGTGGAAGTGACGGGCTGCCGCATCCCCTCCGAACGAGGTTTCGAACGTCCTATGGCGGATAAACCCAAAGGGGAAAAGCGCTTTGATATCGAGGAAGACCTGAGCAAGGTCGAGGTTCCCGATGTGTTCGCGGTGCTGCCACTGCGCGGAATCGTCATTTTCCCAAACCAGATTCACCCTTTTCTTGTCTCGCGGCCGTCTTCACTGAAACTCATCGAGGACGTCGGGCAGGCGCAGAAAATTATTGCGCTCGCGGCGCAGCGAAACCCCGAAGAAGAGACGCCCGGCGCCGACGGTCTTTACCGCTACGGCACCGCAGTGCGGATTCTAAAGATGCTGCGATACCCGGATCACAGCGTGCGAGTGCTGGTGCAGGGGATCGCGCGGATCGAGCTGACCGATTTCATCCAAACCGAACCATACTTCGTGGCTCGCGCTACTCGGGTGGTCGATCGGGTCGCCGCCGACGACAAGGAAATCGAGGCTCTGCACGCGCATCTGGTGAGCCAGTTCTCCAAATTCGTCTCACTGGTTCCGTACCTACCCGACGAGCTGCAAGTGATGGCGATGCAGGTGCGCGAAGCGGGTCGGCTTGCCGATATGGTGGCGTCCTACCTGAAAATCGCCGTCGAAGAGTCCCAGGATCTCCTCGGCACCGTGGACGTGCGCTCGCGTCTGGAAAAATTAATCGCGATTTTAGGCCGCGAGATAGAGCTGCTCGAACTCGGCCACAAAATCCAGTCCCAGGTCCAGACCGAACTCAACAAGAACCAGCGCGAGTATTACCTGCGTCAGCAACTCAAAGCGATTCAAAAGGAACTAGGAGAAGGTGACTCGCGCACCAGCGAGATCGACGAACTCGAAAAGAAAATCGAAGACGCCAAGATGCCGCCCGAAGCGCGCAAGGCCGCCGACAAGGAACTTGAACGGCTGCGCATGATTCCGCCCGAGTCGGCCGAGCATACCGTCGTCCGTACCTATATCGACTGGCTCGTGAGCCTGCCATGGAGCGTCTCGACGGAGGACAACCTCGATATTGCCAACGCCCGCAAGGTGCTCGACGAGGACCACTACGACCTCGAGAAAATCAAAGAGCGCATCCTCGAATTCCTTGCGGTGCGCAAGCTCAAGAAAGACACCAAGGGTCCAATTCTTTGCTTCGTCGGGCCTCCGGGAACCGGCAAAACTTCCCTCGGCAGGTCGATCGCGCGCGCTCTCGGACGCAAGTTCGTGCGCCTGTCGCTCGGCGGAATCCGCGACGAGGCCGAAATCCGCGGCCATCGCCGCACCTACATCGGCTCGCTGCCGGGCAGGATCATTCAGGGACTGCGCAACGCCGGCTCGAATAACCCGCTGTTTATCCTCGACGAAGTTGACAAACTCGGCGCGGATTTTAGGGGCGATCCCGCTTCGGCGCTGCTCGAGGTCTTGGACCCCGAACAAAATAACTCGTTCTCCGATCACTACCTCGACGTGCCCTTCGATCTCTCAAAAGTGCTGTTCCTGACGACGGCGAATATACTCGACCCAATTCCGCCCGCGTTGCGCGACCGGATGGAAGTGCTTGAACTGCCCGGCTATACCGAGGAAGAAAAGCTGCAGATCGCGGAGCGGCATCTCATCCCGAAACAACTCGAGGAAAACGGTCTCGGCGACTCGCAGATTAAGTTCACCGACGGAGCGGTAGCCGAGATTATCCGCAGCTACACGCGTGAAGCGGGACTGCGCAACCTCGAGCGCGAGATCGCCCGCGTATGCCGCAAAATCGCACGCGCGACCAGCGAGGGCGGCGCAATGCCCGCGCAGATCACCGCGGAGGACATCTCGCGTTATCTAGGTATGCCGCGGTTCTTTTCGGAAGTCGCCGAACGTACCAGCGAAACTGGCGTCGCAACCGGGCTCGCATGGACGCCTAACGGCGGCGAGATCATGTTTATCGAATCCACGCGAATGGCCGGTCAGAAGGGCCTGACCCTCACCGGATCGCTCGGCGACGTGATGAAGGAATCCGCGCAGGCCGCGATGTCGTACGTCCGCTCACGCGCCGAGCGGCTTGGCATACCGCCCGACTTCTTCGAAAAGTCTGATATCCATGTCCACGTTCCCGCCGGAGCGATCCCCAAGGACGGACCTTCGGCCGGTGTCACTTTGGCCGCGTCCCTAGCCTCGCTGCTGAGCGGTCGCCCGATCAGGTCCGACGTCGCGATGACGGGAGAAATCACGCTGCGGGGCAAGGTGATGCCAGTGGGCGGAATCAAGGAAAAAGTCCTGGCCGCGCGCCGTGCTGGAATCAAGACGATCATTCTGCCGCGCCGCAATGAACGCGACCTCGAGGATATTCCCGCCGAAGTGCGCGGCGAGCTCAAAATGATCTTCGTCGATACCGTTGACGAAGTACTTGCCGCCGCCCTGGTTAACGGCGAGACGGCGCGCGCGACTCCACCTGGAGCTGGCGCAGCAGTTGAGGCGGCCGCCGCTCCGTCGCGCACTGTGTTGCATTGAACCAAAAAACGTGGGCCACACCACGCCCGGCTTTGACTCGACGCTTCGAGGGCGTAAGCATGGCTGCAAAGGTCTGAGTCGGCGTCTCGTACTCCTGCGTTGTCGCTTTTGCGGTCCTCGTAAAACTTACGAACGGATGAATGCTTGCCAACTGAGCCCGTTTGCTTCCCGTACGCATTGGAATACCCTATGAGAGAGGCTTCGGTGGCGCTTCATGCGCGCGCTACGGATAATTGATAGAACGTCCCGATTCTGCCTTGCAGCGGTTTTTGCGACGGCCGCGACAGGGCTGGCGTTTGCCCAGAGCGGAAGCTTGTCTGAACAGGATGTTCCCGCCTCGGCGCCACCAACCGCCGTGACCAGGACGACATCCGCATCGCCGACAGGTTCCGCGGCCAATTCCGACTCCGCGCCGAAACCACCACCCCGTCCGCGCAAGATCATCCCTTATACGGTCCGTCCCGGAGATTCCCTCGGGACGGTGGCGCAAATGTTCGGCCTCACTCCCGACGAACTGGCGCGCATAAATCATCTACGTCCCGATGACGAGTTGCTCAGCGGAGACGAGCTGAAGGTTCCGAATCCCTTCGAGGCGCAGGCCAAATCGATGCAGTCCCAGATCGATTCGCTCAACGCCGAGGCGCAGACGGCCGAGCAGAAGGCTGAGGCCGCCGAGCGCGACCTGACTGCGATGCAGGAAAAGGTCCAGGAACTTGGTGAAGACAATCAGTCGCTGACCTCCAGCGTACGGATTTTGCCGTGGTGGCGCGCGACCGCGCTCTCGACCACCGTGGCAGCGGCTCTGATGTTCGGTGTCATGATTGTCACGCTGTTTGAGTGGTGGCGAATGCGCCGCCGGTATGTTGAGCTGGCCAACTTGTCTGAAGATTTGAGCCGCCTCGACTACAAGTACAAGCTGATGATGGCAAAGGCGGAATTGCGCCTCCAGCAGCTTTACGGAAGACGGCGCGGCGGACTGACCGAGGGACAACCCAGGCCGAAAATGCCTGAGGAAGTCGAACTCGAACGCATGGCCGAGGACCTGAAGGAGATCCTCGAGCGTCATCTCATCAAGCTAGGCGCTCGTCCGCGCAACGCGCGCAAACGCACCCGATGGCGCGAGATGCTTGGCGAAGTCGATCCGCACGTCGAAGCCCCATCCGCGCGGCGCTAAGCCGCGCGCCGATCAGCTTCCGTAACGCCTTTTCAGTTTTAATGGCCAGCCGGGGTGGCTGAGTCGTGAACGTTAATGCTCTTGGCGAAGGGTCTGGCTTTTCGCGATAATTGGCTCGATATTGTTCGGTGCGCGATGAGTTCGGCTTAATTCGGAAACGCCCCTGAGTGTGCTTTTTGTCAAACCCTTAACCCGGAGGATTCTCATGAAAGGACTGCTGATCGCTGGTTTCGGAGCGATACTCTTGTTCGGGCTTGGTTCAACCGCAATGGCGGCCAACGCCGGTACCGCCAAAAGCGTCACCGGCACCCTCGAGGACAGCTTCTGCTACGGCACGATGGGTGCGCATGGCGCCGCGCACAAGAAGTGTGCGATCGGTTGCGCCAAAGCCGGCATCCCGGTGTCTCTGGTTGAAAACGGTACCAAGAAAATCTTCGTACTGCTGCCTCCAAAGAATGCTCAGGGCCTGCCCGAAGATGTCATGAGCAAAATGGAAGACACCGTCACCATCACTGGAAAGGAATACAGCAAGGGTGGCGTCAATTTTTTGACCGTAGATTCTCTGAAGTAAGCGCGTGCTGGAGCGCCTTCTGCCGGGAGCGTCGCACCTACAGAATGTCCATCCGATCGTAGTACACTTTCCGATCGCCTTTCTGTGTGGTGCCACGCTCCTTTATTTCCTTGCCGCCGTCATCGGCAGCGCGTCGCTTAAATGGGCCGCGCTATGGTCGCTGCTTTTCGGCACTGCGGGCGCGGGACTTGCCCTGCTTACCGGTTTCGAGGCAAGCGACGGCGTGATGGTCGCCGAATCCGTGCGTAGCGCGCTGCTCGATCACCACAAGCACCTGATGATTGCGACTGGCGTCATCGCAGGGTCGCTAACGATTTGGGCGCTTACCGCGCGCCCGATGCCGGTGCGGTTCAGGTGGGCTTTCCTCGCGGCACTCGTTGCCATGTGCGCCGTTCTCGCGCGCGGCGCCGATTATGGCGGCCGAATGGTCTATGACTACAACGCCGGCGGAAACGCCTGCGGCCAGCCGATCGAATTCACGAAATAGCCGAGCTGCCGATCCTGGTTTTGCTGGTGAGCGGAGCGCTTTTCGGCGCGCCGACTGCCGCGCTATAAGAAATCAACAGCGGCGGTGCAGTGCGCAAACTTTCCGGAGGATTCTTGCATGGCATACACGGCGATATTGCTCGAAATTAAAGATGGCGTCGCAACTATCACGCTCAACCGCCCGGAAAAGCTCAACGCGTTCAGCGCCGCGATGAGCACCGAACTCTATCAAGCCTTCGCTGACCTCGATCAAGACGACGCCGTCCGTGTGATAATCGTAACCGGCGCGGGCCGCGCATTTTCAGCCGGAGCGGACCTCTCGAGTGCCGGCGGTGACACCTTCAACGCCGACAATCGCGCCGCGCGCGGCGAGATGCCGCGGCGTCCGCCGGTGCGTCCGTGGAATATGAAGAAACCGATCATCGCGGCAATCAACGGACCCGCCGTCGGGATGGGTATCACGCTGCCGATGCAGTGGGATATTCGCGTCGCCGCCGAGAGCGCGCGGATTGGGTTCGTTTTTGTCCGCCGCGGGATCATCCCGGAAGCGCTCAGCCTGTGGACCGTCGCACGTCAGATCGGTCTCGCGAAAACCAATGAGCTGCTCCTGACTGGAAAGATCATAAACGCGCGCGAGGCGCTTGAATTCGGAATCGTCAGCCACGTATGGCCCGACGCCGAGTTCATGGGCAAGGTGCGTGAGATGGCGGTCGACATCGCCGAAAACACCGCGCCTGTTTCGGTCGCGATGACCAAGCGGCTGACGTGGGGACTGCTCGCCGAACCCGAGATGGAGAAAGCGCAGGCTGTAGACTCGAACGCCTTCTGGTGGGTCGGCAAGCAGCCCGATTCGCATGAGGGTGTAAGCGCGTTTCTGCAGAAGCGCAAACCCGCGTGGAAAATGAAACCCTCGAAGGATTTCCCGGACTTCCTGCCGCCGATCAAATAGCACTGGCCGCCAGCTCGCTCGGCACGAGAAGTTCCGTGGGCTGCCACCACTTCGCCGAGCGCAGCCGCGGGCAAGCTTGCCGGGCGCCCTTGTGTGCGCTCTCGCATCGGATAAAATCCCGCGCAGCAATGAACCAGCAATACCGCACTGAACTGATCGAGATTCTCGCGCGCGAGTCTTATGTCGAACGCGAGGTAACGCTTTCCTCGGGCAAAAAGTCTGACTATTACCTCGATTGCCGCCGCGCGCTCTTCCTGCCACGCGCCGCGTTCCTTGCGGGCGAATTGATGCTCGAGTTGGTGGTCGCGGCCGGAGTCGAGCAGATTGGCGGGATGGCGGTCGCGGCGATTCCGGTGACCGACGCGATTCTTGCCGCCGCCTATCGCCACGGCGTCGACTTGCGCGGCTTCTTCGTGCGCAAGGAAATCAAAGGACACGGCCTCCAAAAGCGGATCGAAGGCGCTTTTGCCACCGGCCTCAAGACCGCCGTCCTTGACGATACGATCACGACCGGCGGCTCGACCCTTGAAGCGCTCGCGGCAGTGCGCGAGTCCGGCGCCCCGGTGACCACCGCGCTTACGCTGGTCGACCGCGGCGAGGGCGGCGCCGAAGCATTTGCGCGTGAAGGGCTCGCCTATAGCTGGGTCGTCACCGGTACCGAGATTCGCGCCGCCGCCCGCAGGCGCATCTGAGCGCTCGTCCGCCCCGATGGACACTGACAGCCAGCACGCGCGCGAAATTTCCGGCGCCACGGCGTTGACCGCAATTTTCGGAGACCCGGTCGAGCACTCGATGTCGCCCGCGATGCACAACGCGGCTTACGCGGCGCTCGGCCTTGACCGCCGCTACGTTGCCTTTCACGTAACGCCGCAGCATCTGGCCGCGGCTCTGCGCGCAATCGCGGCGCTCGGAATTCTCGGCGTGAATCTGACCGTCCCGCACAAGGAACGCGCAGCCAGGATTATCTCCGAACAGAGCGCCGAGGCGCGTATCCTCGGCGCCATTAACTGTGTCATAAACCGGCGCGGCATCCTGGTTGGCGATAATACCGATGCACGCGGCCTCGAACGCGACTTGCGCTCACGCAAGCTCGATCTCTCGGGCCGCCTCGTCCTCGTTATCGGCGCCGGCGGCGCCGCCGCCGCGGCCGTGCTATGCGCGATCCGTATGCGCGCGGCGACGATTGCGATATCGAATCGCACTGTCTCGCGCGCAGCGCTTCTCGCACGGCGGTTCGCGCCGATGCTGCGGCGGCGCAGCCGAATCGAGGCGCACGGCCTCGACGCGCTCGAAAACGCGGCGATTCTCGCCGACGCGGCTTGCGTGATCAATGCCACACCGATGGGCCTGACGACGCGCCGCTTCGCGCCGCTTGATTACGCTGCAACGCCGCGCGAGTGTCTGTTCTATGATCTGCTCTACGCCGCGGAGCCAACCGCGTTCCTGAAACCCGCCCTCGGCCGCGCACGCCCGGCGGCCGACGGAGCCGGGATGCTGGTGGGACAAGGCGAACTCGCCTTCGAGCTCCTAAACGGCAAGGCGCCACCACCCGGCGTGATGGAACACGCGCTGCGCGCACGACTCGGCCGCTGACATAACTCGCGCGGTCGAGTTTCAGTCTATTTAGAGGCATCGACGATGGCCGGCAGAATCGATCATTTGATGATCAACGTTAACCGCTTCGAGGACGCACGCCGCTTCTATTCTTGGCTGATGCCCGCGCTCGGATATACAAACACGATGAGCTTTCCTGATGACGGGCCCAAGCGCGGAATCGGATGGTGGACTCAAAGTGGTGGTTCGATATGGGTACAGGAGGCCGAGGCCCCGTATCGCTCCGACGAATTCCATCGACATCGAGTCGGCCTGTGCGAGATTGCCTTCGCTGCCGACAATCGCGCGCAGATTGACAATCTCGCGGGCGAGATCGAAAGGCACGGCGGCAAAGTCACCGACACCCCGCGCGAATACGACTACATGCCCGGATACTATGCGGTCTTCTTCACCAACCCCGACGGCCTGAAACTCGAAGCCGTGCACATTCCGCGTTGAGCGGACGGGCTACGGTACGGTCGCGCGCCGCCGCATCGCTAGGAAAAGCGGCGAGAGCGGCGGAATCGCGAATCCCGCGATTACGAACTCTGGCTGCACTGCGCGGCTTGAGTTCCGCGCGCGATCACATTGGTTTGCGCGCGCGGATGAAGGCGCTGGCGAACTTGCCGTCTACCGCCGCGGCGATACGCTCAGCGTCCGCGCCAAGGCTCCCGAGCAAGCCTCTGGCTTGCTCGGCGGTGTAAACGCGCGTCGGCTCGATCTCGATATCGACGAAGCCGGCCCCCGCGAGCTTCGCCGCGTACTCGCGATCCGAGAGCGCGCCCGCGATACACCCTGCCCACAGTTCGACCATCCGCTTGATCTCGCCGGGAACTTCGTCCAGCACGACGATGTCCGAGACCGCGAATCGCCCGCCGGGCTTGAGAACACGGAACGCCTCGGCGAGAACGCGATCCTTATCGGCCGACAGGTTGATGACGCAATTCGAGATGATCACGTCAACCGAGTTGGCGGGCAGCGGGATGCTTTCGATCTCGCCTTGGAGGAACTCGACGTTCTGGACGCCCGCCTTGCGCTGATTATCGCGCGCCAATTCCAGCATCTCGTCGGTCATGTCCAGACCGTAGGCTTTCCCCGCGGGACCAACCCGCCGCGCCGACAGCAAGACGTCGATCCCGCCGCCCGAGCCGAGGTCCAGGACGGTCTCACCCGCCTTCAACTCGGCCAAGGCGGTCGGATTACCGCATCCAAGCGATGCCGCAATTGCTTTATCCGGCAGCCCAGCGATCTCGTTTTGCTCGTAGAGATTGGAAGTAATGATACTGGTTGGCGACCCGCAACACGCCGGGGCGGTGGTATCGCGCACCTTTGTGGCTTCGCTAGCGTACGTCTGGCGGACTTCCCGCTTGATCGTATCGTTGTGCATGTTTGTGACTCCTCGCTACTTGGATTCCCGTCTCATCGTTCGCGCTTCGCCCCGCTATCGCGCTCGCGTGGCATCGACCGCGGTGGCGCACCGGCCGCGCGATTAGCGCCGCTAGCCCAGAGGCCGCGGTGCAGATCCGCGCAGCAGTCTTCGGTGAGGAAGCGGATCAGCCGCGCGGTGTTTTCCCAGTCCACCGCGTAGTATATGAACCTGCTCGAACGCCGCGCGGACAGCAGCCGCGAGCGCGTCAGAGTGTCGAGATGATGCGACAGCGTCGAACCCGGCATCGGGACTCGCCGCTTGATATCGTCAACGCACAGCCCTTGCGGGCCTGCGCGGACAAGCAAGCGGAAGATTTCGAGGCGGCCCGGCTGGCCAAGCGCGTTGAACTGGGCGGCGAAATCCGGCTTCACGACTATTCTAGTATCATCGAAATATTACGGGCGCAAGGCCGGTGCAGATTAAGAATCCAAATGTCGGAGTTTGGGCCAGCTTCGAAACGTTGGGTGGAGCGCCGGCGGAACCTTCAAGCTCGCGGGCTAGCCGAACATCTCTTTGAGCTTGTCCACGAAGCCTTTGGAAAGCGGATGGTTAACCGCCTTGCCGTCGAGCTGGGCGAATTCCTCGAGCAGCTCGCGCTGGCGCGCCGATAGACTGCGCGGTGTTTCGACCACGACCCGAATCAATTGGTCGCCGCGCCCATAGCCGTGCAGATCGACTATCCCCTTGCCCTTGAGCCGCAGCACTTTGCCTGATTGCGTGCCTGCCGGAATCTTGAGCTTGACCTTGCCCTCAAGGGTCGGAACTTCGATCTCGCATCCGAGCGCCGCCTGCGGAAATCCGATCGGAACTTCGATCACGATGTCGTTATCCTGGCGCACGAATAGCTCGTGCTCTTTGACATGGATTACGACATACAGATCGCCCGCCGGACCGCTCGCGTATCCAGCCTCGCCTTCGCCGCGAAGCTTGAGCCGCGAGCCGTTGTCCACGCCCGCCGGAACTTTCACTGAGAGCGACTCGTTCTTGCGGATGCGGCCCTGCCCCTGGCACTTCGGGCACGGGTCCGAGATGATCATTCCCTCGCCGCGGCACTGTCCGCAGGTGGTCGAGATCGAAAAGAATCCCTGTTGGGTGCGCACCTGACCTGTCCCGCGGCAATTTGGGCACGGACGCGCAGCGGAGGCGCCGACGCGCGAGCGCGAGCCGTTGCAAACGTCGCATTGGGTCAGGCGCTGAAATTTGATGGTTTTTTCGGTGCCGCGCGCAGCCTCTTCGAATTCGACCTCAAGATCGTAGCGAAGGTCGTCGCCACGCCGGGTGCGCGAACGCGAGCGTCCACGCCCGGTCCCGAAAAAATCTCCAAAGATATCGGAAAAGACTTCCTCGAAGCCCTGAGTGAAGTCGAAGCCGCCAAACGGTCCCTGCCCCGACGCGCCTTGGAACGCGGCGTGGCCAAAACGATCGTACTGCGCCCGCCGCTCGGGATCTGACAGCACCTGATAAGCTTCGTTAAGTTCCTTGAAGCGCTCCTCGGCTTCCTTATTGCCGGGATTGCGATCGGGATGATATTGAATCGCAAGCCTGCGATAGGCCTTTTTGAGCTCCTCCTCAGAGGCGCTTCGGCTTACTGTGAGAACCTCGTAATAGTCTCGTTTGCTGGCGGCAGGCATCGCGATTTGAGTCTAAACGATCGAGACGAGGGACGCTATTGCGCTCCGCAAGCGCGCGGCCAGCGCGCCTGCGGAGGCAGAGAGCATCCGCGTTTACTTTACTTCCTTGAAATCGGCGTCAACCACGTCTTCGGGCTTGCCGCCTGCTGCGCTGCCGCCGGCTGCTCCTTCGCCGCCATCCTGATGCGGCCCTGATTGCGCGCCTGCTCCATCGCCGGCGCCGCCAGCACCCTGCGCGCGAGTCTTGGCGTACATTGCCTCGGCCAGCTTGTGCGACGCATTCGAGAGTGTCTCAGCGGCCCGGTTCAGTTCATCAGGGTCCGTGGATTCGAGCTTGCCCTTGGCTGCCGCCAGCGCATCCTCGACGCTCTTGCGCGCCGCGTCATCGAGCTGCGCGCCATGCTCCTTGAGCGTCTTCTCGGTCGTGTAGATCAGGTTGTCGAGCTTGTTGCGCGCCTCGGCCTGCATCCGCCGCTTGTGATCGTCGGCCGCGTGCGACTCCGCATCGCGAACCATTTTCTTGATTTCCTCTTCAGATAGCCCCGACGAAGCGGTGATCCGGATCGACTGCTCCTTATTAGTGCCGAGGTCCTTGGCATGAACGTTGACGATACCGTTGGCGTCGATATCGAACGTGACCTCGACCTGCGGCATCCCGCGCGGTGCGGGCGGAATTCCAATCAGGTCGAACTGGCCGAGCAGCTTGTTATCGGACGCCATCTCACGTTCGCCCTGGAAGACGCGAATCGTAACCGCCGTCTGGTTATCCTGCGCGGTCGAGAACGTCTGGCTCTTGCGCGTAGGAATAGTCGTGTTCTTCTCGATAAGTTTTGTGAACACGCCACCCAGCGTCTCGATACCGAGCGACAGCGGAGTCACGTCGAGCAGCAGCACGTCCTTGACTTCGCCCTTGAGCACTCCGCCTTGAATTGCCGCGCCGATCGCAACGACCTCATCGGGGTTGACGCCCTTATGCCCCTCTTTGCCGAAGATCTTTTTGACCCGCTCCTGCACCGACGGCATCCGCGTCATCCCCCCTACCAGCACAATCTCGTTGATGTCGCTGGCCTTGAGGCCAGCGTCGCGAAGCGCGGTGATACACGGCGCCTCGAGCCGATCGAGCAGGTCGGCGCACAGCGCTTCGAGCTTCGCACGGGTGAGTTTGATATTGAGATGCTTGGGTCCCGACTGATCGGCCGTTACGAATGGTAGATTGATGTCGGTTTCCATCACGGTGGAAAGTTCGCACTTGGCCTTCTCAGCCGCTTCCTTCAAACGCTGCAGCGCCATTCGATCCTTGCGCAGATCGATTCCCTGGTCCTTCTTGAATTCGTCGGCCAGGTAGTCGATAACGCGCTGGTCGAAATCCTCGCCGCCAAGGAAGGTATCGCCGTTGGTCGCCTTGACTTCGAACACGCCCTCGCCAAGTTCGAGGATCGATATATCGAACGTGCCGCCGCCGAGATCGAACACCGCGATCTTTTCGTCTTTCTTCTTGTCGAGTCCGTAGGCGAGCGACGCCGCAGTCGGCTCGTTGATGATTCGCAGCACGTTAAGGCCGGCGATTCGCCCGGCGTCCTTGGTCGCCTGTCGCTGCCCGTCGTTGAAATAGGCGGGCACTGTGATCACCGCTTCGGTGACCTTCTCGCCCAGATAATCCTCGGCTGTCTGCTTCATTTTCTGGAGGATGAATGCCGAGATCTCGGCCGGGCTGTACTTTTTCCCGCGAATTTCAACCCACGCCGCACCGTCGTCGTTCTTGACCACCGAATAGGGCAGAACTTTTTTCGCTTTCTCGACCTCGCGATCGTCGTAGCGGCGGCCCATCAGCCGTTTGATCGCAAAGACCGTGTTATTCGGATTCGTGATCGCCTGGCGCCGCGCGATTTGGCCGACCAGCCGCTCGCCCGAGTCCGTGAATGCAACGACCGAGGGTGTGGTTCTGCTCCCCTCTGAGTTGGCGATCACGACGGGATCACCACCCTCCATGATCGCAACGCAACTGTTAGTCGTTCCCAGGTCGATACCGATTACTTTTGGCATGATAAATTTACGTCCCCGAAAATCTTGTTCATTCGCTTAGAAGCTAACCATCGCCTAACTGTTTTCAACGTCCGGCGATCCACTTTCGCTTTCGCTTTGCCCGCCGGACCCTTTCGAAACGGACACCCGCGCCGTCCGCAACACGCGATCTCCGATTTGATAGCCGCGATGGAACTCCTGCACGATCTGATTGGCCGCATGAGCCGAACTCTCGACATGGTCAACGGCCTCATGACGGGCGGGATCAAATGGCTTCCCAACCGTCTCGAGCGGCGTAACTCCTTGCGCGCGCAGCAGATCCATCATCGAGCGCAATACCATCTCGACCCCATCGATAATCGTTTTCCCGCTGCCTTCTGAGGAGCGTGCCGCTTCGACCGCGCGTTCGAGGTTGTCGATTATCGGCAGCAAGTCACGTAAGATCGCCTCGCGCTGGATTCGCACCGATTCCTCGCTCTGCTGACGAATCCGTTTTCGGGCATTCTCGCCGTCAGCGAGCGCGCGCAGATATTTATCTTTCAGCTCGGCCAGTTCCTTGTCCTTCGCTGCAAGTACGGCCTCCAAATCGGCGCCGCTCTTCCCATCATTTCCAGCTGAGGCAGCCGCACTGCCAGCAGGATCTTCATGCTCCGAGCCCCGCTCCTGCTCGTGGCCGCGATGTGCGTCGGCGTGATTCTTATCGTCGTCCTTATGATGCTTGCTCATATTCTTAATTCACACCGCCTAGAATTTAAGCACGATTCGTCGTGACGCCAGCCGATTGCAAGAAGATTTCCTCCCTCCCAGATTCAGCGCCAACAAAAAGCGCCGGCTTGTGCTCCACACGCAAGAGCGTCCAGAATACCGACGCCCAAGCCGCGCCTGTCGAAACCCTTTGAAAATAGGCGATGGGGTAATTATGACTCGATCAGGTCTATCAGCCCAATCCAGCTGCTTATCGCAGCTTTCTCGACTAAGTGCGGCCTTCTTGTTTGCGGCGCTCCTGGCTTCCGGCCTTATTTCCAGACCCGCCCGCGCGCAGGAAGCCGGCAAACCCGCCCTTCGCGAAACCATTACCGTGCCCGGAAACCCCCTCACCGGCTTCGATATCTCCTGGGTCGACCCGAAAACCCATCAGCTTTATCTCGCCGACCGCTCGAATTATTCGGTCGATATCTTCGATACTCGCACCCTCAAGTTCGTCGCCCGAGTCGGCGGCTTCGTCGGCAACGCTCCGGGTGGATACGATCGCGGCGGACCCAACGGCGTTGCCGCAATCGATTCTCCCCATGAGGTCCTTGCGGGCGACGGCAACAGCACCGTAAAGGTTATCGATCTCGACGCGACGCCGCCGAAAATCGTCGCGACAATCCCCACTGCAGGTCACGCCCGTGCCGACGAACTCTCTTATGATGCGGCAGACCGCCTCGCGATGGTCGCAAATCCCGACGAGAAGATTCCCTACATCTCGTTTATCGCGATCCCTTCCAACAAGGTCGTCGGCAAGATCGATTTCCCCGACGCTACCGACGGGCTTGAACAATCCGTATGGGATTCGAGCCGCGATCTCTTCTACCAGGTCGTCCCCGAGCTCAAGCACGGCGACGGCGCGATCGCCGAGATCGATCCTAAGACGATGAAAGTCACGCGCATGTTTCCGGTCCGCGAATGCCACGGCGCCGGCCTGACCCTCGGTCCCGGCGAGAGACTGCTAATCGGATGCACTCGGAAGCAGTCGGTCGTAATCGACGCAAAGACCGGAAAAGTCGTCGCCGCGACACCCAACGTGACCGGCTCCGACGAGGTCTGGTACAACCCAGGCGACAATCGATATTACCTTGCCGCGGTGCGCAACCCGGCCGGCCCGGTACTAGGAATTATCGACGCGAAGACGAATCGTTGGGTCGCAAATCTCGCGACCGCCTACCCTGCCCATTCAGTCGCCGCCGATCCGTCGAACAATCGCGTCTTCGTCCCGATGGGCCCGAACCATACGAGCTTCGACACCAACCCAGCCAGAAATCTCGACTGCAGCAAGGGCTGCATCGCCGTGTTCTCGGACAAGCCGTAGCGCCCAGCATGGCGCGATAACGGCCGTTCATGAAAAACGATTCCAATCGACAGACTCTCCCGGAAATTGGGTGCGCCGGCGCGGCGAGCTGCGGCCCGGATTAAGCGAAGCGCCGCCCCCATTCACGCGCGGATTCGACCTCGCTCAACAGTCACTCCCCAACCGCGTCCAGCTCCGCCACCAGCAGTTGAGATATCTTGGCTATCGCTTATTGAGGAACTCGGATTATCGCAGCCTGCTGTCTGTTACGAATCGCGGCGATGCCGTCGGCTCACTCAATGCTCCAGCAGCTTTGAGAGGGCCCTTGCGGTGTACTCTACCAGCGGGATCACGCGGTCGTAGTCCATCCGCACCGGACCCACAATCGCGAGGCTGCCAACCGGCGTAGTGCCGGTTGCGTAGGACGTGGCGATGACGCTGAGTCCCGCAAGGCGGGCGTCGTAATTCTCGGACCCGATTGACACCGTCAACCCACGCCGCGCAAGGCTGCGCTCGAGCAGATCGAGAATCGCGGTCTTGTCGTCGAGCGCGCGCAACAGCTCCCGCATCCGCTCCGGATTCGAGAACTCGGGCTGCTCGATCGCCTGCAAGCTTCCGTCAACGTAAATTTCGGTCCGGACCGCCTGCTCGGCGACCGCGCCGCCGAGCACAAGCGCGTCGCGCACGAAACGATCGTACACTGCGCGCTCCTCGCGTAATCGCTCCTCGATCCAGCGCCGCGCTTCATCCAGCGTGCGCCCGGCCAGCGACTCGTTCAGATACCGCGCCATCCGCTCCAGCTCGTCCTGCGAATGATCGCGATCGGTCTCGACGATATGGTTCTGCACCTGCCCAGCCGACGCGACGAACATCGCGAGCACCTGTCGCTCGCGCAGGCGCACGAAGTTCACCCGCTCGAGCATCATCGATTCCAGCCGTGGTCCCATCACCATTGCGGCCTGCCCGGTCAGCAGCGCCAGCAGCTTGGGCGTGTCGCGCATGATGCCGTCGAGATCGCGCGAGCGGGTCGAATAATGCAGTTCAATCTGCGCCCGATCCTCGAACCCGATGCGCGAGACCAGACTGTCAACGTAGTAGCGATAGGCTTTGTCGGTCGGGACCCGCCCAGCCGACGTGTGCGGCTGGCGCAGATAACCCGCGTCCTCAAGTTCCGCCATCAGGTTGCGCACCATCGCTGCGCGCACGCCCAAGCGATGGCGCGCGACGATTTGCTGCGATCCGACTGGCTCCGCCGTCGCGATATACTCTTGCACGGTCGCGAGCAGGAGCGCCTGCTGCCGCATGGAAAGAGATCGGTTGTCGGTACTCTGAGTCATCTGGCCCGCGCTTCGCGCCCGTGCCGATAATCAAAGCCTGGGCGCGCCCAAACGTCTCTCTTGATTCTTTTCACTCATCGCCGCGCTTCGCAAGCGAGGTGCGGATGCATTCCGGGAACGCACTCGGATATTCTTCCACAGGTAGGCAATGGCAAAAGTGCGAAAAATCTCCCAGCCGCGCAGGATTTTCGTCCCGCATGTGCCCGCTGAAGCTGTATGGCTCGAAAGCGACCGCTACGACCGTCGCACCTGGAACGAGATTCTGGCCGGAACTCCCGCTTTCACAGATTTGATCGATAACGGCACCGCGCTGGTGCCGCACTTCGACGCGCTGCTGGCCGATTTCTTTTCCGCGCTCTTCAAGCTTAACCTCGTGTGGCGAAAACCCGACGCGGTCCGGCGCGCGGCGGCTCTCAACCGCGCCATCCTCAAAGAAATCGTTCCCTCGCCCGCTTTCGACGCGTTGCGCAATCGGACCGTGCTCGAAGAGGGCAAGGCTGCCATCGCCGCGATTGTCATGGGCGAACGCGCCCTCGAGATGATCCGCAGCGAGCGCTTTCTCAACCGCCGCGAGATGATCGATCTCTGGGATCTCGAGCATCAGGAGCAGGACCTCGCCGCGCGCGCCGACGCGCTCGACGCAATCCGGAAAATCGCCGCTGAATCCGAACGATCATCCGAATCCGGCGCCGATACGGGCCAATCGCCGCCCGGCGACGAAGCCAAGCTCGCTGCGATGCTCGAGGCCGCTAAACGCGCCGCGCAAGTCTCAGAGGCTCGGCTCAACCAGAAATCGCGCCAGGTCGAAAGCGGCCTCAAGCACGGCGACCGCACCGAGCTGCGCCGGATGCATCAGCGGGTCGGCGAACTCGCCGCCGAAATCGATCGCGCCGCGCAAGACAGCCATGATTTCAGCCGCGAGTTCGGCCAAGGCGGGCGCATCAACGCCGGCGAACGGCTCGAACTCGGCCGCCATCTCGCCAAAAGCCGCAAGCTCGGCGAGCTTGCGCGGATGGTCGGACGGATGAAGCTCGAGGCGCGCGCGATCCGCCACAAAACCCTCGAACGCGGCGTCGCTGAAGCCTACGATATCGAGCGCGGCGCCGACTTGGGCAGGATCATCCCGTCCGAGCTCGCCGCGATGCATCATCGCGTTCTCGCCGTCGATTTCCGCCGCCGCCTGCTCGAATCCGACTTGCTCCAGTACCGCCTGCGCGACGACGATCAGAAGGGTAAAGGCCCGATGATCGTGTGTATCGACGTCAGCTCCTCGATGCAGGGCGAAAAGGAATTGTGGGCCAAGGCCGTTGGTTTGACCCTGATGGATATAGCGCGGCGCGGCCGCCGGCTGTTCCGCGCGGTGATGTTTTCCTCCGGTGACGCGGCCCTCAAAGTGATCGACTTGAACCGCGAGCGGCGCTACCAGCCGGAACTCGGCAAGGTGATAGAGATGGCCGAATATTTTCCCGGCGGCGGCACCGACTTCCAGAAACCGCTCGACGCCGCGCTCGCGCTGCTCGAAGATCGCAAGCTCAAGCGCGGCGATATCGTCATAATCACCGACGGCGAATCGCAGCTCGCTCCCGATTGGCTCGCGCATTTCCAGGAGCGCAAACAGGCCCTGCAATTTTCAGTCTTCGGCGTCCTGGTCGATATGGGGTCGTCCGAGATGTCGTCGCTGCGGCAATTCGCCGAGCGCATCACCTCGGTCTCCCGGCTGAGCGACTCCGCCACCCGCGAAATTTTTCTGCCGATCCAATCGTGACGCGATGCCAATGAAATCCGCCGATCCGAAAGTCTCCCTCGAATCCGTCGATCGCGCCAACTACCGCGCACTGTTCCGGATGCAACTGCGGCCGGAGCAGGAGAGCTTCGTGACGCCGCCGCGATGGACCCTGGCGCGATGCTACGTGCGAATGTTCGGCGACAACTTCGAGCATCTGCCGTATCTCATCCGCGCGCCCGGCGGCGACGTTATCGGCTACGCGACGACAGCGTGCGATCCGGCGAGCGACGACGACTACTGGATCGACGACATCATGATCGACGCCACGCATCAGCGGATGGGTTTCGGCCGCGCCGCGTTGCGCGAGGTGATTTCGATGATCGCGGCGCGCTATCTGCGATGCCGCGGGGTTCGGCTAACCTGCTTTCGCGCCAACCTCAACGCCGCGGCGCTCTATCGCAGCCTCGGATTCGAGCCAACCGGCGACGTCGATCCGGAGTTCTCGGAGCCGAACTATATCTTGCGGGGACCCGCCCTCGACGCGCTCATTCGTTAGAATTTCTCCCGACCGCATCGAGCGTCCGCGACAAAAACATCGGCGGCGCGATCCCTCGATCGCGCCGCCGCGAATGGTAACACTGATTCCGTTGCTGGCGCGCGCTTAACGGCAGACGACGGTCGCGCGGCAGTTCAGCTTGTTGCTGAAATGACTGCCCAGATACTCGAGGCCGCTGTTCGGACAGAATGTAAACGACCCCGGATGGTACCAGCCGCCCTGCATGGTCGCGTCGTCCCCGGCATCCTTCTTGTTGGGCGCGTCCGCCATCCACTGGCCCTTTTCTTTGACCATATAAATATCAAGCTTGCTCGCCTCGCCCTTGGGAACTTCCGACGAGGCCGGCGAAAACATCGTGGCCTGCACAACCGCGTCCTTGGCCGTGGCACGCAACACCTTGACGCTCGCGGCATCGAATGCAACCGTCAGCTTCGGTCCCGTCTGCGCTGGGCGCAGCGAATCCTTGGTCACCTTCTTGGCGTACTTCTTCACCACCATCGCCTTGACAGCGTCGGCATCGTCGTCGGCTATCCCCTTGAAAATCTTTTGCGCAGCGGCCGTCAGCGCCGGATCGGCATTCGCCGCGGCCTGCGCGCGCGCGGCGCGCGGCGCAAGCGCCATCGCGAGTGCAATCATGCATGCGGTCAGGACCGCGATCAGGTTCTTGTTGAGCTTCATCCTTTCCTCCGGTTCGAGCCTAAGTAGCATCCGTAAAACTACCGCCGCAAGAGTCGCGGCGCCACCGCAATCCGCCCGTCTGGTTCGATCGCGCGCGTCCCTGTAGATTCAATACGCGCGCAGCGCGCTGCGATGGATTTTTACGTTATCACGCTGTTCCCCGAGATGTTCGAGTCGCCGTTTCGCGGCGGAATGATCGGCCGCGCGATCGAGCAGCGCATCCTTGCAATTCATCCGCACCCGCTGCGCCCCTACGGACTTGGCAGGTACAAGCAGGTCGATGACGCCCCGTACGGCGGCGGCAGCGGGATGGTAATGCGGCCGGAACCGATCGCGGCGGCGATCGACGCGGTTTGCGCCGGCCATCCTGCGCTATGGAAGGTGCTGCTGACCCCGCAGGGAGAGATCTTCAATCAGGCGCTCGCGCGCGAGTTCGCCGCAAAGACTGAGGGAATCCTGCTCATCGCGGGGCGCTACGAAGGAATCGACGAACGAGTGCGCTCGATGGTCGATCAGGAAATCTCGATCGGCGATTACGTGCTGTCGGGCGGGGAACTGGCCGCGATGGTGGTAATCGAGGCGACGGGGCGGCTGCTCGCCGGTGTGCTCGGAAATCCCGACTCGCTCAAGGAGGAATCGTTTGCCGAGCGCACACTCGAATATCCGCAATACACCCGGCCCGAGGAGTTTCGCGGGATGCGGGTGCCGGAGATTCTGCTCTCCGGTGATCACGCCAAAATTCGCGCTTGGCGCGAGGCCGAAGCGCGCCGCCGCACCGCGCGCCGCAGACCCGACCTGCTTGAGCGCCGCAAGTTTTGACCGTGGCCGATCTCTTCCTCGCGCTGATCCATTATCCGGTTCTCAACCGCAACGGCGCTATCGTCACTTCCGCGATCACCAGCCTTGATATCCACGACCTCGCCCGATCGTCGCGCACTTATGGCGTGCGCGCGTTCTTTATCGTGCATCCAATTCCCGAACAGCGCGACTTCGCGAGAACGGTGATCGATCATTGGCGCTTCGATTTCGGCCGCGCGTTCGATTCGCGCCGTCGCGAGGCGCTTGACCTGGTCCGAATCACCGCCACGCTGGAAGACGCATGCGCTGAAGCCGAGAAGATCGCGGGCGCGCGTCCGCTCGTCGTCCATACCTCGGCGCGCACCGACCGCGGCGTGACGTTCGCCCGGATGCGCGCGCGGCTTGAGGCTTCGGACGGGCAGCCCGCGATGATTCTGCTCGGGACCGGATTCGGGATGACGCCGGAAGTCGCCGCGCGCGCCGATATCCTGCTCGAAGCAATCAACGGCCCGACCGACTACAACCATCTATCGGTCCGCGCCGCCGGCGCGATCATGCTGGATCGCCTGCGCGGCCGGTAGCGTGTGCTGCTTGCCGGCGCGGCGTGGTCAAGCGCAAACTGGACGCAAGAGGTTTTGTGTTTTGGAGGAACGCGGTCGCGTGATCGGAAATTCCAGCCGTCTCTTTCGCCGCACGATTCTTTGCACAGCGATGCTCGCGGCTGCGGCCGGATGCGGCGTGAGCGCCGCCAACTCCACGCGCTTGCCGTCGACTGCGGCCAGCAATCCAACCGCGCTCGTTTTCAAGCATTGCCCCGAACTCGTTTGCACCCAAGCCGACGTCCCGCGCTGCGACTTCTCGGAGATTGTCGATAGCGACGGACTCAATCCGATCCGCGAACGATTCGGATGCGTTCGCTCCGGTCACGGGACCGTGTGTGAGGAACACCGCGCGCTCGTCGGCAGCGAAGACACGCCGCTCGAAAATCAGGTGCTGAAGTTCCAATGCTCGGGCGATCCGGTCGAGTGCGAAGCAATCGGCGGAATCTCGCCGTGGGCCACAACGCTCGAGCTGCCAAAAGCGTCCCGCAAAAGCGTCTCCTGCCGCGCGCCGCACCCTGCCGGTCCGCCGCCCGCGCCCAACCCGGTCCCCGGCCCCGACACGGTATAGGGCTCGGCGCTCGATTTGAAACTCAAGCTCCGGCGCTTGTTTCAGTTGCCCGGTTTCGATAGGTTTGGGTGCTCAACCCGGGAAACATTTCACATGAACAGCGTCATCAAGAAGCTCGAAGATCGAGCACTGCGCAGCGACCTTCCTAACTTCCGCGTGGGTGACACCCTGCGCCTGCAGGTCAAGGTCCGCGAGGGCGAAAAGGAACGCATCCAATCGTTCGAAGGCGTCGTGATCAAAATGAATCGCGGCGGAAATCGCGCGACCTTCACCGTGCGCAAGGTCTCCTACGGAGTCGGAGTCGAGCGGATCTTTCCACTCCACTCGCCGAGGCTCGAAAAGATTCAGGTCCTTTCGCGAAGCCGCGTACGCCGCGCCCGCCTCTACTATCTGCGCGGTCGCCAAGGGAAGGCAGCTCGCCTCGACACACAGATCTGATCGGATCGCGCGGCGCCGCCGCGCCGCCTGTTATTTCACGCCCGGGGTTGCCATGCGCACGTGCCCGTCGAAATGGGCGCCTTCGCAGATGGTCAAACTTTCGGTGTCGATGTTCCCGTCCATCCGCGCTCGCGGGCCGAGCACAACGCGTTTGGAGCCGGCGATATCGCCGCGTAATTCGCCCATTATCAACAGGCGCGGCGCGCGGACCTTGCCTTCGATCATCGCGCCTTCCGAAATCACCACCAGCTCGGCAGACGAAACCTCACCGCGAAACCGCCCTTCGATTCTGACCGGCTCGTGAAATACGAGCCGTCCCGACACGTTGACATTACGCCCGACCGCGACGCGCGTGCGCTCTTCGACCCACGCCGCCGCCGGCTCATTCGGGATTTGAGTGGCAGGGCGCGCACCCGCGTGCTCCAGATCGCTGTGTCCGTTTTGTCCGGTAGCCATTTTGATTCAGCCCGGCTCCGCCCGACATAGCCTATGGCGCTGGAAATACATGACATGCCACCGCATGTCCACCGCGTCCCGTTACCAGCTCCGGCTCGATCGTTCTGCACTCATCCTTCGCATAAGGGCATCGCGGATGAAAGGCGCAGCCGGAAGGTGGATTTACCGGGCTCGGCATCTCGCCGGGCAACTTGATGCGCTCCGGCTTGCCGGCCGGATCGACGCTTGGAATCGCGGACAGCAGGGCGCGAGTATAGGGATGACGCGGGTTGGCGTATATCTCCTCGCGTGTGGCAAGTTCCACGATCTTGCCGAGGTACATGATCGCGACGCGGCGGCTGATATGTTCGACGACGCGCAGATCGTGCGCGACGAACAGGTAGGTCAGGTGCAGGCGCTCCTGCAAGTCCTGCAACAGATTGATGATCTGCGCTTGGATCGAAACGTCGAGCGCGGAGACCGGTTCGTCAAGCACGATAAAGCGCGGACCCACCGCAAGCGCGCGCGCGATTCCGATTCGCTGCCGCTGCCCGCCGGAGAATTCGTGCGGATAGCGATTCATCGCTTCCCCGCCTAGCCCTACCATCCCGAGCAGATCGGCGATTCGGTTTTCCTTGTCGCGGCCGCGCGCAAGATCGTGAATCTCGATACCTTCGCCGACGATCGCGCGCACCCTCATGCGCGGATTGAGCGACGCGTACGGATCCTGAAACACGAGCTGCATCTCGCGCCTGAGCGCACGTAACTCCTTGCGCCCGAGCGTTGAAAGATCACGCCCGTCAAACCATACCTTGCCGGTGGTCGAATCGAGGAGCTTCAAGATCAATCTTCCGAGCGTGGATTTTCCCGAGCCCGACTCGCCGACCAACCCAACCGTCTCGCCGGGGAATATTTCGAGATTCACTCCCGTCACCGCCTTAACGGTGAGCCGGTTGCGCGCGAAAAGCGCGTCGCCGCCGGCGTCGAATTCCTTGCCGAGGTTTTCGGCGCGGACGAGCGCGGCGCCCGAATCGGGAATCGCCGCCGGCGCGACGCCGCGCTCCGGATCAGACGCGGATACAGGCGACATAATGGTTGGGCGCCTTTGCCTCGAGCGGCGGAACGGCTTGCGAACATTCGGGGACCGCGAGCGGGCATCGCGGATGAAATCTGCATCCGGGCGGCGGCCGCAGCGCGCTCGGAATCGAACCCGCAATCGCCTGCAAGCGCTTGCGGCGCCTGCCGTCGATTCCCGGAATCGACTCAAGCAGTCCGCGCGTATACGGACTCAGCGGATTTGCGAACAGCTCTCGCGACGCCGCCTGCTCCATCACGCGCGCGGAATAAAGGATCGTCACGTCGTCGGCGTACTCGGCGACGATCCCGAGATCATGCGTGACGAGAATCACCGCCAGACCGAGCCGCGATTGCAGCTCCCGGATCAGATCGAGAATTTGCGCCTGAATCGTCACGTCGAGCGCCGTGGTCGGTTCGTCGGCGACCAGTACTTTGGGATTGCACGCCAACGCCATCGCGATCATCACCCGCTGCCGCATCCCGCCGGAGAGTTGATGCGGATAATCGTCGATGCGCCGCTCGGGGTCGGCGATTCCGACCAGCTTGAGCGCCTCGATCGATCGCTCACGCGTCTCGCGGCGCGCGGTGTGCTGATGCAGCCGCACGGCTTCACCGATCTGGCTGCCGATCGTGAAGACCGGGTTGAGCGAGGTCATCGGCTCCTGGAAGATCATCGCGATCCGCGCGCCACGAATCGCGCGCATCTCCGGCTCGGGAAGTTTGAGCAGATCGATCCCCTCGAAGATAATCTCGCCGCCGGTGATCCGCGCCGACTCAGGCAACAGCCGCATGATCGACAAAACAGTTGCGGTCTTGCCCGAGCCCGACTCGCCGACGATCCCCATCAGCTTGCCCGGCTCGACCGAGAAGCTCACGCCGTCAACCGCGCGCACTTCCCCCTCGCCCGTAAAGAACGAAGTCCGCAAAGACCTTACTTCCAGTAAAGGAGCCACCGTTTGCGCAAGGCTAGCATCGCCGCCGCGTGCGGGACCAGATGATAGTTTTTCAACCGGCATTCGAGGGATCCAGGCGGTCGCGCAGGTGGTCGCCGAGGAAGTTGAACGACATCACGGCCAGAAAGATGAACAGGCCCGGAATCAGGATCCACGGATAACGCGCGAGGTTCTGCACGTCCTGCG